>NZ_JAJNIE010000005.1:0-144558 GCF_022387115.1 Mammaliicoccus sp. F-M27
TATAATAAAGTTAGAATTCAACAAAAACTAGGCTACTTATCCCCTATAGAATATAGGGAATTAGCAGCCTAGAAAATAGTGTTTTTATTGAACTCCCTTAGTAAGGGTGCAGTGCCGTTTCATCTAAGTAGGGTTTAATAATATAGTATGATTCATTAATTACAATCGCATTTCTGATCCGTTATCATAAATCTTTTTCTTCTAGATATTCTATAACTTCAAACACTTCAACGTTATATGCTTCTTTTAAAATTAGATTATCTTTGAAATACGTGCCACCTAATGTAACTGAAAATTTTCTATACCACTGCCCTGCCCTAATATAAGGTGGTGGTTTTTATGTGCTTGTGGCAATATTGGGGCAATACTGTGGCAACACTGGGGCGTAACTGTGGCAACAAAAATAAAAAGCCCTCAACCACTAGGGCTGAGAGCTATATAATGGAGACGGCGGGAGTTCATTATACCGTTAATTAATATATTTAAAACGTACTTTAAGTATTGATATAACAATGTTTTGATTGTATTACTGATTGTACTTGAAATGTATAAATTGATAAAATTACTACAATTTGGGGCAACATTTTATATGTTCCACCTTTTGTAATCGGTCTTTTTTTGACCATGTAACTCAAAATGATTTCTAAGTAAGTTAGCGACCAAAACCCCCCATATAAAATATTTCGAAGCATTTAAATCACAATGAGTAAACTGTATTTCTGAAATACAGAAGTAAATTACTATGTCTTAAAATAGAAACTGTACTTTGACCTAATACCATGATTTACTACCTTTAACCTCATACACCGAAACAGTGCGTTAGTTTTATGACCTGTGTACCCAAGTCGACAACACAGGTATATTAGATAAGCTAAAAAATTGTATAAAGAAAAAATATTACAATATAAGATTGAATATGATAAAGTGAATTAACTATAGATAATAAATAAATAAAGGATGATGGTTATGAATTTAAGAAATATTCGTGCTGAAGATTATAATAATTGTGCTAAAAATTTAGTTTTAGCTTATGCTGGGTCACCTTGGTATAATAAATGGACTGAGCAAGAAGCGTTACTTAGAATTGAAGCCACAATGAGCGGGTTTAATTCTAGAGGATATGTTATTGAAGTTGCAGATGAAATAATTGCAATGTGTTTAGGTCGTATTGACTATTATTTTGATGGTTTTAACCAATTCTGTATCGATGAATTTAATGTTATACCCAATCAACAAGGAACAGGTATTGGTAAGCAATTAATGGAGTTTGTCAAAGGTGATCTAAAAAGAGAAAAAATAAATAAAATTTTTCTAATTACTGGTGGGGGATTAGCAGCAAATTTTTATGTTAAAAATAATTTCGAAATAACGAATGATGGCTATATGATGGAACTTGATTTGTAAATGATACCGAAAAAAATTGCTATAGATTAGTATCCAGAAAATAGATAATTTTAAAGTCAGAATAAAAAAGAGGCAACCGTTGCAACAGTTAACCTCAAGCACACTTCGCAATTATGCACCTTTTCTATATTTATGATACATAAAAATTGTTGCCCTTATCATTGGGTAGTTTACATAGCATCAAGACAAGAAGAAACTCATTCACACTCGTTTTAAAAAAACTCTTTTTCTGAATAAAAAAGTAATCTAAAAACATATTCACTCAATATCTTCTAAAGGTAAATTCATACCTTTCCAACCTTCTAAAGCTCCACCTAATTCATATGCTTCAAATCCATTTTTATAAAAATCTAATAAAGCTGCCTTACCCAAAATAGTCCCGCCAGTCCAATCATAAACTACGTATATTTTATCTTTAGCCAAACTAGATAAATGATTTTTTAAATCTTTAGCAGGTATTTCAACAGAATTCTTAATTTTATCTTTTTTAACTTTTCTAGGTGCGTTTCGAACATCGATAACTACATATTTACCTGTTTCATTTTCCATATCTTCAAGAACTTCATGATGATTAATATAAAGACTTAAATACGTTTCTAAAAATTCTACTTTATTCAAAATAGATCATCCTTTTCTAAATTATTTTTAAGCTTATTCGCTAATCTATAAAATTGTTCTTTTTCTTCTTCACTAAAAACTTCAAAAACCTTTGAAACAACTTCATAGTTATAAGGTAAAAACTCTTGTAATTTTCCTAAACCAAAGTCTGTTAATTGAACATAATTTGTTCTCTTATCCTCAGATAAAATTTTTCTTCTAACTAATCCCTTTTTTTCTAAACCTTTTAAAACTCCCGTTATTGTAGACTTTTTACTACCTATTTTCTCAGACAAAGCTGAAGGAGATAACATCTTATCTTTTTCATAAGATAATAGCATCATGATTGTAAATTTAGACTCAGATAAATCAAATTTTTGTAAAAACACATCATGATTCAACTTCATTTTCTTATACGCTTTTTGAATTTCTAAATAAAGTAAAACTGAAGTAATATCTAAATTACTATATTCATTTTTCAATTCCTTCAACTTTGCAAAAGAAGGGCTATCAATTAAATAAAATTCATTCAAAAAGAACACTCCTCATATTTTAGTTAGGCGCCTAACTATTTAAAACATAACATACCTAAATTAACTTTTCAAATACCTAGTTGCTTTATTGGCATTGAATGTTTTAATTATTTTCTATTTATATAATACAATAAAAAAACACCAATTAAGGTGAGTTCTCCTTTATATTCTTCTTTTAATATCCCCATATCAACATCTGTATGGTATTGATTATTTATTAGACCACCGTTTCTATCTCGAGCTTTTTTCATATTTTAATTTATGAAACCTATCCTCCTGATTCCTACTAAATACTATGTTCTATTTGTCTTAAAGAAATAATAATAAAAAACTCTCAACCACAATGGTTGAGAGCTATGTAGTGGAGACGGCGGGAGTTGAACCCGCGTCCAGAGATCCTGATACAAATGCTTCTACGTGTGTAGTCTAGTCGTTAAGGGTTCGCGTTGAATCAGGAGACTGACACCCTGTTACAACGCTAGTTTGATTAATCTCTTCTCGTCAGACTTCAAACGGCAGTGACGAGCGTATCCTACTTAATTTGAATCACGTTAACAGCACATAGGTGATGCCGTTAGGCGATGCAGAGTGCTATTAGGCAGCTACTGCTAAGTTATCTTGTTTGCCAGTTATTATACTGTTGTGTTGATGACGAAGACAACCCTCCGACACGCTTCATAAGCTCGGGGACCCCTGTCGAATCCGTAACGTCCCCTCGATAAGAAATATACTTCTTTTTATCAGAAGTATATTTAATCTTAACAATTTTTGATTGATTTATCAATATAATTGTTTAATATCTTTGTTTCATTGCTCTTTCAACGTCACGTTTTGCTTCTTTTTCTTTCAATGCATGTCGTTTATCATAGTCTCGTTTACCTTTAGCTACACCTATAAGTACTTTACAGTAACCGTGTTTAATGTAGAGTTTAAGCGGTATTAATGCATACCCTTTTTCTTTTGTAACACCCAAAAGTTTGTCGATTTCTTTTCTTTTTAAAAGTAATTTACGATTTCTTAATGGCTCATGATTAAAACGGTTACCTTCTTCATACGGTGCAATATGCATGTTGTAAACGTACATTTCTCCGTTGTATACGCGTGCATATGCATCTTTTAAGTTTGCACTACCTCGGCGAATGGATTTGATTTCAGTACCTTGAAGTACAATACCCGCTTCAACCGTATCTTCTATTGTGTAATCATGACTTGCTTTACGATTTTGCGCTAATGGTTTGCTCTGAACTTTTGGCACATCCATCACCTACTTTCTATTTTTTATTGCGTCTCGCTTTATTTTTTACAGCTTTAGCTTTGTAATAAGGCTTTTTGTCTTTATTACCTTGATTACCGCCTTGCTTGCCTTTAGGTCCACCTTTTTTACGGTTATTAGGCTTCTCTTCTTCTTTAGTTGTGCCACGTTTTTTAGCTTTGATTGTTTTTTCTCTTGCTAATCTTTCTCTATTCTTCTCAGCTATTGGCATACCTACAACTTGGAAGTCTATCATTCTTTCATCAACATTAACATTGATCACTTTAACTTCTACTTTATCACCAATTCTAAATACTTTAGCTTGGCGTTCACCTATGATAGCCATGTTGCGCTCATCAAAGTTATAATAATCGTCAGTTAAGTTAGACATGTGTACCATACCTTCAATTGTGTTCTCTAATTCAACGAACATACCGAAGTTGGCTACTGAACTGATAATACCAGTAAATACTTCTCCTACATGTTGGATCATGTATTCTGATTTTTTCAGATCATCAGTATCGCGTTCTGCATCAATTGCTCTTCTTTCACGCTTAGATGTGTGATCAGCAATATCAGGTAACATTTCTTCCCAATGTCTAATTTGTTTGCTGTTCATAGACTTATCGATTAAATATTTACGTATCAATCTATGAACGACTAAATCTGGATATCTTCTAATCGGTGATGTGAAATGTGTATAATAATCAGCAGACAAACCGAAGTGTCCTAAATTATCTTCACTATATCTTGCTTGTTGCATACTTCTTAACATCAATGTAGAAATAACCATTTCTTCTTTTTGTCCAGCTACCTCTTCTACAATTTTCTGTAAAGTTGATGGATGAATATCTTCACTAGACCCTTTAACAGAAAGTCCGAAGTTAGCAATAAATTCAAAGAATCGCGTTAGTCTTTCTGCTTTTGGATTTTCATGGACACGATAAATAAATGGCACTTCAAGTTTACTGAAGTGTTCAGCAATCGTTTCGTTAGCAGATAACATAAAGCTTTCGATTAATCTTTCTGCATCATTTCTTTCTCTCACTTTAATATCAGTTGGTATACCATCTTCGTCGACTAGCACTTGTGCTTCTTTAATATCAAAATCAATTTCACCACGTCTTTTACGTTTAGCGATTAATTGTTGTGATGATTGTTGAGCTAAATCGAGCATTGGTGTAATTTCAGCATATTGATTTCGGATTTCTTGATCGTTATTTTCAATAATTGAATTTACATCTGTATAAGTCATTCTATAATCTGAGTGGATTACACTTTCGAAAATATCATGTCTTACAACTTCACCTTGTTGGTTAATTTCCATTCTACAACTTAAAGTTAATCTGTCTTCATTAGGATTTAATGAACATATACCATTA
Organism: Mammaliicoccus sp. F-M27; assembly: GCF_022387115.1. Lineage (NCBI taxonomy): Bacteria > Bacillati > Bacillota > Bacilli > Caryophanales > Staphylococcaceae > Mammaliicoccus > Mammaliicoccus sp. F-M27. The sequence goes on from NZ_JAJNIE010000005.1 coordinate 5,169, forward strand.
CTCAATCTGTGTGGAATCATTGGAATGACTCTATCTACAAGGTAAACACTTGTTGCTCTATCGTAAGCTTCTTTATCTAATTCACTATTCTCAGTAACATAGTAACTTACATCAGCAATACTGACTGTAAGCTCTGTTAAACCATTATCAAGAGGTTTAATAGATACTGCATCATCTAAGTCTTTAGCATCTGCGCCGTCAATTGTGATAGTGAGTTCGTCTCTTAAATCACGTCGCCCTTTTATTTCACTTGGTTGAATTTGATCTGGCACATTTTCTGCTTCCGCAATCACATTGTCTGGAAATTCGATGTTAATACCGTGTTGATAAATAATAGATAAAATATCAACGCCTGGATCATTTTTATGACCAAGAATCGCCTTCACTTGTCCTTCTGGATTATGTGTTCCATCAGCATATTCCGTAATTTCTACTAATACTTTATGCCCTTCAATGGCACCAAGATTTTTACCTTTAGGAATAAATAGGTCTTGAGTAATACGTTTATCATCAGGTAACACGAAACCAAAATGCTTAGCTTCAGTATAAGTACCTACGACTTGCGTAATATTACGTGTTGTAATAGCTTTAACTCTTCCTTCTATTTTCCCTTTATGATCCCCGCGAGATGGCACAACTTCTACTAATACTTCGTCACCATCCATCGCTTTATTAATTTGATTAGGTGGAATGAATATATCCTCGATTGTATCATCTACAGGTCTTAAGAATGCAAAACCTTTTTTGTGTTGACTTAATGTACCTTTAACAAGATCTGATTTGTCTCTTGTCTTCTTATATCTATCCGTCTTTGTTCTTTCTAGTTGACCCGTTTGTTCTAAATCAACTAGAACTTTAATTAATTCTTTAAATGAATCGGCATTATTGAGTCCCATTACATCTTGAAATTCACTTACTGTCATAGGACTATATTCTTTTTCATTGATGATTTGTTCAACTTCTTCTCTTAGATTCATAGCGGGCCTCCTTTCTCGTTTATATTATTATTATGTCTTATTCGGACCAATCTAATGATTCTAAGAATTGATGTACATCTTCGAATACTTTTTCTTTTTCTTGTCCGATTGTTATAACATGACCAGATTCTTCATACCATTTAATGTTTTTATCGTCTGAAGAGGATTCATTGTAAATAACATTAGCAGAATCAGGGTTAATCATTTTATCTAGTTTACCTTGAACTACAAATAAAGGATCAAATACTTCATCAACTTGATCTCTTACACCTTGAATGACTTCCTGTAATTCAGTCAAAGTATTCGTAGGATGAAATTGTTTCATTTCCTGCTCGATTTGTTCAGGTGATTTTCCTTCATACTTTTTAAATTCTTTGGCGTAATCTAATACACCTTCAAACATTGTGCCTTCAGTTTTTATATACATAGGAGAGCACATTGTTACAATACCTTTTACATCTCTTTTTAAACTTAATTTTAAACTAAAAACGCCACCTAATGAAAGCCCTGCTACCGCTATTTCAGTATACCCTTTTTCTTCCAAGAAATCATAGGCATCTAAACATTCTTTAAACCACACATATGGGCTTGATTCTAATATCTCTTCAGGAGGTCTACCATGACCTTCATAATGCGGTGCATATGATGTATATCCTTTTTTCTGTAAATAACGTCCTAGTTGTCTAACATCTGATGAATTACCTGTGAATCCATGTAAAAGTAGAACTGCTCTTTTTCCTTCTTCAAAAAAGAAAGGTTTAGGTAATTGAATTCTCATGATCGACCATCCTTTAACATAATCTAGTTCTATTGTATCGTTTTTTTACTTGTAAACAAACAAAAAAGTCCGACAATACAGTCGGACCTTTACATTTTAAAGTAAGTAATTGCTAACATTAATAAGAAAAATAAAATTGATAAAATAATTGTAACTCTGTGTAAAACTAAATCTATTCCACGTTGTTTTTGTTTTCCAAATAATTGTTCTGCTCCGCCACTAATTGCACCTGATAAACCTGTACTTTTACCTTCTTGAAGTAACACGACGGTAATCAATGCAATACAAACGATGATTAATAAGACGATTAAAAATGTATGCATGGACTCGGTCCTCCTGTCTATTATAACAGTAGAATTATAGCATATTTACAATATTCACTCAAGTTATCATTCATTATATTCGACTGAAATACCTAAAGATTTTAACATTTCAAAATAATTCGGACAAGTTTTAGAAACACAAGAAGGATCTAACAACTTAATTCCATCAACTTTAGTACCCATTAAACTTAGTGACATTGCTACACGATGATCGTCAAATGTATCTAATGTTGCTGCTTTTATTTGACCTGGTGTAATCGTCCATCCATCATGATGTTCAATAACTTCAATACCTAATTGCGTTAAACTTTCTGTTAATGCGGATACACGATTACATTCATGATGACGGATATGTTCAACTCCTGTAATTGTAATAGGACCATCCGCGAATGCAGCTAATGTACCAATCGTTAATGCTTGGTCAGAACAGGCATTCATATCTATCGTTAAGTCACCTTTTAGTTGTTCTGGACCAGAAATCACGACATAGTCAGAACCCTTTTCAACAGTTGCACCCATTCTCTCAAGAATATCAACCACTTCTAAATCAGGTTGATGACTTTCCATATTTAAATGGTTAATTTTAATGGTTGAATGATTTAAAGCGGCTAATGCCATAAAATAACAAGCAGTCGATAAATCAGCTTCTAATGGTAAAGTTGCCGGCTTATACTGACCTTGCTCAACTTTCATATGTTTATAATCTTCAGACACATCAACTTTAATTCCAAATTGATTCATCATCTCAATCGTTATGTCTACATATGCACTCTGCACAATGTTTGTCGTTAATTCTATTTCAGTTGGACGATTAAATAAAGGCGCTGCCATTAATAATCCACTAATAAATTGACTAGATTGATTTCCAGCTAGTGAAACTTTTCCACCTGTTTGAGGTGTGCCTTTAATCGTGACAGGCAACTGACCTTCTTCTTCAAGATATTTAACTTCAACACCTAGCTGTTTTAATGCTTCATGAAGTGTTTGATGAGGTCTAACGGCAAGTTGTTCCGTTGAAGTTATCGTAATTGCACTTTTTTCTTGAGTACCTAAAATACCCGGTAAGAAACGCGCAGTAGTACCTGCAGAACCAATAAATACTTGCTCTTTATCTGGTAGTTCAGAACTATCTATTCCTGTAATATGAATCTCATCTTCAACAATTTCAAAAGTAGCGCCTAATTTTTTTAATGTTTCCATACACCAATATGTGTCATCACTCTTTAAATATCCAGATAATTTCGAAGTTCCATTACTAAATCCAGCTAAAATGAAAGCACGGTTCGTTACGCTTTTACTCCCTGGAATAATCACTTCCTTATTAAATGATTGGTTAATAGGATGAAGTGTTAATTGTTCTACTCCATCTAAGCTTGACCATGGTGATTGAGCACTTTTTAAATTAATCGTCATCTATGATCCTCCTATAAAATTCATTGCCTCTATTATAGAACATTTCCATATGGAATGAAATGATAAACTGTTGTTGGTTTAAAGTACTAAAGAATATTTATTAAAAAAAGTACAAAAGGTGAGCTTACACCTTTTGTACTTTATGTGAATCATTTTATTTATATGCTCAATTATTTTGCTAAGTTATAGAAAGCTTTAAGACCTTCAAATTTAGCTGTTTCAAATAATTCATCTTCAATACGTAATAATTGGTTATATTTAGCAATACGATCAGTTCTTGATAATGAACCAGTTTTAATTTGACCAGCATTTGTTGCTACTGCGATATCAGAGATTGTAGTATCTTCTGTTTCACCTGAACGGTGTGAGATAACTGCAGTGTAACCAGCTTTTTGAGCCATTTCGATTGCTTCGAAAGTTTCTGTTAAAGTACCGATTTGGTTAACTTTGATTAAGATTGAGTTACCGATACCTTTTTCGATACCTTCAGATAATTTTTCAGTGTTTGTAACGAATAAATCGTCACCTACTAATTGAACGCGGTCGCCGATACGCTCAGTAAGGATTTTCCATCCGTCCCAGTCGTTTTCGTCCATACCATCTTCAATAGTGATAATTGGATATTTGTTAACTAATTCTTCTAAGAAGTCTACTTGTTCTTCTGAAGAACGTTTAGCACCGTTTTCACCTTCGAATTTAGCATAGTCATAAACGCCGTTTTCGAAGAATTCTGAAGCTGCACAGTCAAATCCTAAGAATACATCTTTACCTGGTTCTAAACCAACAGCTTTGATAGCTTCTAAAATAGTTTCAACGCCATCTTCAGTACCTTCAAATTTAGGAGCGAAACCACCTTCGTCACCTACTGCTGTTACTAATCCACGAGATTTTAAGATTTTAGCTAAGTTATGGAAGATTTCTGCTCCCCAACGTAAAGCTTCTTTGAATGATTCAGCACCTACAGGTAAAATCATGAACTCTTGGAATGCAATTGGAGCATCTGAGTGAGATCCACCGTTTACAATGTTCATCATTGGTACTGGTAATTGAACACCATTGAATCCACCAAGATATTTGTATAATGGTTGGCCTAAGAATTCTGATGCAGCACGAGCTACAGCGATTGATACACCAAGGATAGCATTAGCACCTAATTTAGCTTTGTTAGGTGTACCATCTAAAGCGATCATTAATTTGTCGATAGAAACTTGTTCTAATACTGAGAATTCACCTTCGATAATTTCTGGTGCAATAATTTCGTTTACGTTTTCTACAGCTTTAAGAACACCTTTACCTAAATAACGGTCTTTGTCTCCGTCACGTAATTCTACTGCTTCGTATTCACCTGTTGAAGCGCCTGATGGTACTAAAGCTCTACCAAAAGCACCGCTTTCTGTTAATACTTCAACTTCTACTGTCGGGTTACCACGTGAATCTAATACTTCGCGTGCATAAATATCTGTAATAATTGGCATAATTAAAACTCCTTTTATAATATTAATTGATTATTTTTTAATTAATGATTCACCAGTCATATCTTCTGGTTGTTCTACTCCAAGTAAGTCAATAAGTGTTGGTGCTAAGTCAGCTAGACGACCACCACTTCTTACTTCTACCCCTTCTTTTGTAACAATAACAGGAACAGGGTTTGTTGTATGAGTTGTCATAGGTGAGTCGCTATCTGTTAATACTTCATCAGAATTACCATGATCAGCTGTAATGATAGCTGTACCATTCATGGATAAAATTTTATCCACAACTTCACCTAAACATTCATCGACTGCTTCAATTGCTTTGACAGTAGGTTCAAGCATACCACTATGACCTACCATATCAGGATTAGCAAAGTTTAAGATAATTAAATCTAAATCACCTTTATCTAATTCACCAATTAATGCATCTTTCACTTCGTAAGCACTCATTTCAGGTTTCAAGTCGTAAGTAGCGACTTTAGGTGAGTCGATTAGGACGCGACGTTCACCTTTAAACTCTGCATGTTGGCCACCACTCATGAAATACGTAACATGAGGGAATTTTTCTGTTTCAGCAATTCTTAATTGATTTAAGCTATTTTTTTCTGCAACTTCACCAATCGTATTTTTAATATCAACTGGTTTAAATGCAACTTTAGCGAAAACATCGTCACTATAGTTCGTAAATGTTACAAAGAATAAATCTTCAAGTTTACGTTTAATTTCGAAACCTTCGAATTTTTCATTTGTATATACTTGACTAAGTTGAGCCGCTCTATCTGGACGGAAGTTAAAGAATATCATTGAATCATGACTATTAACGCCCGTATTTTCAACGCCTTTTTCTTCGTCTTTAACGATAAATGGCATAACGAATTCATCTGTTAAACCTTCTTTATAATTAGCTTCTACACCTTCAATAGCATTTGTGAAGACAGGACCTACACCGTTAGACATCGCATCATAAGCTTTTTCTTCACGATCCCAACGATTATCTCTGTCCATTGCATAGTAACGTCCAGAAATAGAAGCAAATTGACCAATACCTAATTCTTTAAATTTATTTTCAGTTTCTTCAATATATTTAAGAGCAGATTTTTGATCAACGTCACGTCCATCAAGGAAACCATGAACATAGACTTTTTCAACACCTTGTTGTTTAGCTAATTCTAAAAGTGCAAATAAATGTTTATAGTGACTGTGCACACCGCCGTCAGATAATAGACCCATTAAATGCAATGTAGAATCATTTTTAACGACATGGTTCATCGCTTGTTTTAATTCTTCAATTTCAAAGAAATCGCCATCTTTAATAGATTTATTAATTCTTGTTAAACTTTGGTATACGACTCTTCCAGCACCAATATTTAAATGACCTACTTCAGAATTACCCATTTGACCTTCTGGTAGACCAACATCTAAACCACATGCAGATAATTCGTTATGTGGATATTTGTTGTAATATCTATCAAAATTCGGTTTGTTAGCTAGTTTTACCGCATTACCGTGTTCTTCTTCACGATTTGCAAAACCGTCAAGAATGATAAGTGCTGTTGGTTGTTTAGCCATTATTTAGCACCCTCTAAAAGTGCAACGAATGAATCAACTTTTAATGAAGCGCCGCCAACTAATGCGCCATCGATATCTGATTGAGCCATATATTCTTTAATGTTTTCTGGTTTAACACTACCGCCGTATTGAACACGTAATGAATCAGCTGCTTCTTGAGAGAACGCACCTGCTACAACTTTACGTACGTGAGCACACATTTCGTTAGCATCTTCTGAATTTGAAGATTTACCAGTGCCAATTGCCCAAATAGGTTCATAAGCGATTACTGAAGCTTTTACTTGCTCTTCAGAAAAGCCTTTAAGCGCTGCTTCTACTTGTCCGCCTACTACTGATTCAGCTTTACCAGATTCTCTTTCTTCTAATGTTTCACCTACACAAATGATTGGTGTCATGTTGTGAGAGAATACTGCTAATGCTTTTTTATTAACATCTTCATCAGTTTCGCCGAAGTATTCACGACGTTCAGAATGTCCTAATACTACATATTTAACACCTAAATCTTCAAGTGCTGCTGGAGAAGTTTCACCAGTGAACGCACCATTATCTTCAAAGTACGCATTTTGAGCACCAATTTGTAATCCTTGTGCTACGCCTTCTTTAGTTAAATTAACAAGTGCATCTAAATGTAAAGTTGGTGCACAAATTACTGAATCTACTTCGTTAGTATCTGGTAATGCTGGAAGTTCATTAGCAAAGTCTTTTGCTTCTTGAACTGTTTTATTCATTTTCCAGTTACCTGCGATAATTGGTTTTCTCATGATATATAAACTCCTTTTATGATTATTTTTCAGAAATAGCTACGATACCAGGTAATTCTTTACCTTCTAGATATTCTAGAGAAGCTCCGCCACCTGTTGAAATGTGTGAAAAGTCATCAGCAAATCCTAAGTCCATAGCTGCCGCTGCAGAATCTCCACCACCGATGATAGTCGTTGCATTTTCTAAACTTGCGATTGCTTTACATACTCCAATTGTACCTTTTGCAAAGTTACTTAATTCAAACACACCCATAGGACCATTCCATACTACTGTGTTTGCACCTTGTAATGCTTCACTAAATAATTCAATTGATTTTGGACCAATATCCATTGATTCTTGATCAGCTGGAATTTCATCAGCAGAAACAATCGTGATTTCAGCGTCATTTGAAAATTCTTTAGCTACTTTACAATCTACTGGTAAGATAATTTTATCGCCAGCACGGTCAAGTAATTCTTTAGCAAAATCAACTTTATCTTCTTCTAAAAGTGATAGTCCTATTTCTTTACCTTGAGCTTTGAAGAATGTATAAGCCATTCCGCCACCGATAATTACTTTATCAGCTATAGTAAGTAAGTTTTCAATTACACCAATTTTATCTGAAACTTTCGCTCCACCTAAAATTGCTACTAATGGACGTTCTGGTTCACTTACGACACCACCGATAAATTTAATTTCTTTATCCATTAAGAAACCTGATGCTGTTTCAACGTTAGATGCAATTCCAACGTTTGAAGCATGTTCACGGTGAGCTGTACCGAATGCATCATTGATGAAGATGTCACCTAATGAAGCCCAGTATTTACCTAACTCAGGATCATTTTTAGATTCTTTTTTACCATCAACATCTTCGAAACGTGTATTTTCAACTACTAATACATTGCCTTCTGATAAACCATTGACAGCATTCTCTAATTCTTCACCACGAGTTTCAGGTACAAATGTTACTTCTTTATTTAATAGTTCACTTAAGCGTTCTGCTACTGGTTTAAGTGATAATTCTTTTTTATCTTCTTCTGTTTTCACTTTACCTAAATGTGAGAATAAAATAACTTTACCGCCTTGCTCGATAATGTATTTTATTGTAGGAAGCGCCTGAACGATTCTGTTATCGTTCGTAATTTTACCATCTTTCATTGGTACGTTAAAATCTGCTCTTACAAGTACTTTTTTACCTTTTACATCTACGTCTTTAACATTCTTCTTTGCCATGACTTGTCTTCCTCCTCTAGATAATAGAAAATGCGATATGATTAAAAATAAGCGGTGAAGCGATGTGCTCCCCGCTTACTCATAAGCATAACCTATTTAGTTCATTTTTTTAAATTATTTGTTAGCTTGAGCTGCTAAATATTCTAAAGTACGAACTAATTGTGAAGTGTAAGACATTTCATTGTCATACCAAGATACAGTTTTAACTAATTGACGATCTCCAACAGTCATTACACGAGTTTGAGTTGCATCGAATAATGAACCGTAAGTGATACCAATGATATCAGAAGAAACGATTTCGTCTTCAGTGTAACCGAATGAATCATTTGTAGCATTTTTCATAGCTTCATTGATTTCTTCTACTGAAACTTCTTTGTCTAATACTGCTGTTAATTCTGTTACTGAACCAGTTGCTACTGGTACACGTTGAGCTGATCCATCTAATTTACCTTTTAAGTCTGGGATTACTAAGCCGATTGCTTTAGCAGCACCAGTTGAGTTAGGTACGATGTTTTGAGCCGCAGCACGAGCACGACGGAAGTCACCTTTAGAATGTGGAGCATCTAAAGTATTTTGGTCACCAGTGTAAGCGTGAATAGTCATCATTAGACCTTCAACGATACCGAATTGGTTATTTAATACTTGAGCCATTGGAGCTAAACAGTTAGTTGTACAAGACGCACCTGAAACGATTTCTTCTGAACCGTCTAATTCGTCATGGTTAACGTTATAAACGATTGTTTTTAAATCGCCTGAAGCTGGAGCTGAAATTAATACTTTTTTAGCGCCTGCATCGATGTGAGCTGAAGCTTTTTCTTTATCAGCGAAGAAACCAGTACATTCTAATACTACGTCGATATCTAAATCGCCCCATGGTAATTCTTTAGGGTTAGGATTTTCGAAAGTTTTGATTTCTTTACCGTTTACGCGGAATCCGCCTTCGATAACTTCTACTTCATCTTTGAAACGACCTTGTGTTGAATCGTATTTTAATAAATGAGCTAACATTGCGTCATCTGTTAAATCGTTGATTGCTACTACTTCGATATTTTCTACCTCTTGTAATCTTCTGAATGCTAAACGACCTATTCTTCCAAAACCATTAATTGCTACTTTAGTTGCCATGAATGATGGCCTCCTTTATATTTGTTATTTCAAAAAGGGTTTGAAACCTTTTATTCCAAGTTAATCATTGCTTTTGCAGCACCTTCATCTGTTATAAGAATGGTGTTCTTAGGTGCTATCTCAAGATAAGCTTTAATTGCTTCTGCTTTAGAAGCACCTCCCGCTACTGCAAAAATGTTTGTCTTCGTTGCCAAATCTTCTAGTTGCAAACCGATTGTTTTAACACGATGTACGACTTCACCTTTGGAATCAAAATAATATCCAAAAGCTTCTCCGACTGCATGATGATGTTTCAATTGGCTTAATACTTCTTCAGAAGTCTTTCTTCTTTGTGCCATCTTCAGCGCATCACCAATACCGTGAATGATAAAATCTGAATGACGTATTGCATCAAGCACCTCAATAACTGCAGGTTCTTTCAACAAAGTTTCATACGAACTTTCGCTTACTTGATCTGGAACATACAAAACCTTATATGACCCGCCTGTTCGATTTGCCATACTTGCACAAATTGTATTTGCTTGGAATACTACGTTTTCTCCCAAACCACCACGCGCTGGCGTGAACAAAATGTCTTTATCTAATGGGTACAACGACTCACTAACCCTGGCCATTGTAGAACCACCAGTTACTGAAACAGAAGCATTATCATATAATGACTGTTCGAGTAATTCAGCTGTCACTGTACCCATTTCTGCTTTAACCGTCTCATCTGAATCTGAATTACCTCTTACTATATGTGCTTTCACACCATATCGATTAAATATTTCTTCCTCAATATGATTAAAGCTTGAATATAGCGTTAAGTAATGTGATAACGAAGCGAGAATGCGCTCCCCTGTTTCGGTCAATTTCATACCTGTTGACTGAACGCTGACTAAATCTTGTTGTTTTAAAATTTCTATTTCAGTTCTCAATACCCGCTCAGTAACATTCATAACATCACTTAACGTTCTTCGACCAATAGGTTGCTTCTTCTCAATCGTCGATAAAATATTAAAACGTCGATACATCTTGTCAATCAAGTCAGGAACTAGTCTATGTTGTATCTTCAATAAATCTTCCATAAACAAGTCGCCTCCTTATAGATTAACAGATGGGCAAAATCTAACCTAGGTTAGACGTTTTTCGTCCCATGCGGGTCAAAAAAATAATATCTGTTTACAGTTTTATAATACACCCCCCATATAGAGATTGCAAGTTAAAAGCGTCTCACATTAGTTCAAGTCATCATACGCTTCAATCAAAGTGACAAAATCAATATGCCCTTCTTGCAACACAACACCTTTATACTCAACAACTGGCACTCTTAGCATAAATTTTTCATGTAATGTATCGTCTTCTTCTATATTAATAGTATCAACCTTAATATCATGATTATATGATTCTTTAAAAAAATCTATTTGTATTTTCGCATCTTCACACAACCCACAATTTAATCCAACATAAAATTTGATAGTCATAAAATCATCCTTCATTATAATAAGCCTCCCCGAGACGAATTGAACGCCCATCTCAAGAACCGGAATCTTGCGTGTTATCCTTTACACTACGGAGAGTTAAATCTTAATTATTAATTTATATTCACTTAACATCTTACACATATAATAGAACTATCAACTATAAGGAGTGAGAAGATTTATGACGATTAATCAAGCAGAAAACATCATTAGAAAAAGATGTGAACACTTTAATATACAAGTCACTCAAATCCATTGCACTCAGCTCGTTGATTACGGAAACTATTATATCATTTATGCGAACATTGACAACTCATGTCGCAAATTTCCAGTGTATAAATCAGCTATTTAAGTTATAATATTCATCAGTAGGTCATATATTTTGACCATGTTTGACTTTGTAGTGTATGATATGGTCATTAAGATATTCAAAGGAGGATTAACTGATGAATTTAATACCAACAGTTATCGAAACAACAAATCGCGGAGAACGCGCTTATGATATTTACTCACGTTTACTGAAAGACCGCATTATTATGTTAGGTTCAGCTATTGATGACAACGTAGCGAACTCAATCGTATCGCAATTATTATTCTTACAAGCACAAGACTCTGAGAAAGATATATACTTATATATCAACTCACCAGGCGGAAGCGTAACAGCTGGTTTCGCTATTTATGATACAATTCAACACATCAAACCAGACGTACAAACAATTTGTATCGGTATGGCTGCATCAATGGGTTCATTCCTATTATCAGCTGGTGCAAAAGGTAAACGTTTCGCACTACCTAACAGTGAAGTAATGATTCACCAACCATTAGGTGGCGCACAAGGACAAGCTACAGAAATCGAAATTGCAGCTCGTCATATTTTACGCACACGTGAAAAATTAAATAAAATTTTATCTGAAAGAACTGGACAACCAATTGAAAAAATTGAAAAAGACACAGATCGTGATAACTTCTTAACAGCTGAAGAAGCTAAAGAATATGGTTTAATCGATGATGTTATGCATCCAGAAGATATCAAATCAAATTAATATAAAAAAAGCATCCGGGACTATAATAGTCTCGGATGCTTTTTTAAGTTCATAAACGAAGTTTAAATCCAATACTTTATCAACTTTTCTTAATAAATTTTCATCTATATTAAAAAATATTTTGGTAATATTCGGTATTTTTTTAGCGCTGACTCCTGCGGGAACAGCATGATTCGAAGACTACAGGCTGAGAACATGCCCGCGGAAAGCATGGCATAAAAAAATATATGTGTTCAACGTACTATACAATAATAATCAGACTTTCATTTATACCTTATTGTATTGTTTCGCCGCTTCTAATTTTCTCTGCCATTTCGTTTAGTTTACGTAGTCTATGGTTTATACCTGATTTAGAAATTTTCCCTGTACTCACCATTTCTCCTAATTCTTTGATAGATACATCTTGGTTATCTATTCTTAATTTCGCTACTTCTCGCAGTCGATCTGGTAAATTATCAATTCCAATTTCTTTGTCGATCAGTTGAATACTTTCTACTTGTTTCATTGCGGCACTTACTGTTTTATTTAAATTGGCAGTTTCACAATTGACGAGTCTATTTACAGAGTTTCTCATATCACGAATAATTCTAACATCTTCAAATTTCAGTAATGCTTGATAGCCTCCGATTAAACTTAGAAAGTCAGAGATTTTTTCTGCCTCTTTTAAATAACTTATATATCCTTTTTTGCGTTCTAATTGTTTAGCATTTAAATCGTATTGATTCATAAGCGCTGTCAGATCTGCTGAGTGCTCTTCATATAAAGAAAATATTTCTAGATGATAAGAAGATGTTTCTGGATTATTGACTGATCCTCCTGCTAGAAAAGCACCTCTTAAATAACTTCTTTTACAACAATCATTTTTCAAAATATCTTTGTCGATTACTTGTTTAAATACACCTTCTTGTAAAATACCTAGCTCATCTAATATTTCTTTAGCTTTTACTTTTATTCTACTGATATATATATTATTTTTCTTAAGTTTCATTTTCTTTCTCACCAATAACTCAACTTCTACTCCGAAGCATTTTTTTATGAGAGAAAAAATACGACGTGCTATCGCTGCATTTTCAGTTTGTACATTTATGACAAATTGTTGATTAGAAATACTTAAATTACCATTCATTCTAATCAAAGCTGAAAGTTCTGCCTTTGCGCAACAATCATCTACTTCAATTCTTGTTAGTTCATTTTTCATTTCTGAAGCAAAGCTCACAGCAGACCACCCTTTCTTAATTTATATGCACATAAAAATAATGATATGCCTAAAGACATATCATACGTTTTGTATCTATTTTATATTACATGGAATAGCCGGGCGTATCAAGTTTTTCAACTTAAACAATTTATTATTTTCTTTTTGTTTCTTTTATGATGCCAAATAACAACATTGCTAAACCAATTACTAAGAAACTTATGCCTATTTGCTGATTAGTCATTAAACCAATAAGTAGAAATATGCATCCTACTAATACCATTATGATTTGAACGTTCTTCATCAATCATCACCTCATCTTGAAAGCCCTTACACTAATATTACTTGATTTCCATAAAAAAATATAGTTACAACTCATCTAATCGTTGTAACTATATCGTTAATTTATTTATCTTTTTTATATTGAATTGTACTAATTTCTCGTAACGCAATTTCATATATAAGTTGTGCTAACACTTTGTTGTTATGTCTTATATATTGATGAGGTGTAATATTTACTAAATTATTATCATGGATGCATTGCACACCCATTTCTGTTAATTTGTCACCATCAAATTCAACTTGCTTTGCATCTTCTTGTTCGTATCTCAATAAAATTTCTTCATTAAAACGTTTATTTTGACAGATTACAAAATCAATAAATTCTTCGCCAACATGATCATGAATAGCTTTCACATGGTCACTAACTGAATAACCTGTTGTTTCGCCCTTTTGAGTCATAAGATTACATACATATAATCTTTCAGCTTCAGTATTTATAATAGCATCTTTAACTTTATTTAAAATCAAATTAGGCATTATACTCGTATATAACGAACCAGGTCCCATCACAATTAAATCTGCTTCTTCAATTGCATCAATGGCCTCTTTCATTGGTTCAATATCTTCAGGCGTTAAAAATACTTTTTCAATTTTCTTTGACGTTTTAGGAATATTAGACTCTCCAACTATAATCTCACCGTCTGACATCACAGCATTTAATACAACACTTTTAGTCGTAGATGGAATGACTTGGCCTTTAATATTTAAAATTTTACTTAATTCTTTAACTGCATGACCAAAATCATTCGTTATATTCGTCATAGCTGCTAATAGTAAATTTCCTATAGAGTGTCCGCCTATCTTTTCTTCTTCAAAACGGTATTGAAACAGTTGTTCAAGCATAGGTTCAGTATCACTTAAAGCTGCTAGCACGTTTCTAATATCTCCAGGAGCAGGTATATCCATCACATCACGAATTTTACCTGTACTGCCGCCATCGTCTGCAACTGTTACGATAGCTGTAATATCTATTTGATACTCTTTCAGTCCTCTCGCTAATACTGAAAGTCCTGTTCCGCCTCCAATTAAGACGACTTTTAATTTTTTCATTTTTTCTTTTTACTTTCAATATGTGCATCGCGATGTGACGTATACACAACATAGTCAAAGTTCTCTTTAATATCTTCTCCTAAACGTTTTGCAAGTGCAACTGATCTATGTTGACCACCTGTACATCCTATAGCAATTGTTAATTGGGATTTACCTTCTTTTTTGTAACCTGGCAACATAAACATTAATAATTCACTAAATTTTTTATAAAATGTATTTGTTTCTTTCCATTTCATAACATATTGGTAAACTTCATCATCTAGACCAGTCAACGGTCTTAATTCATCTACATAGTATGGGTTAGGTAAAAACCTTACATCAAATACGATATCTGCATCGATGGGCATTCCATGTTTGAAACCAAAACTTAACACTCGAACTTGGAATGTTGTAGAAGGATCTTTTTCAAACGTTGCAATCAATTCTTGTTTTAATGCTTTAGGTTTCTTTTCAGTAGTATCTATTACAAAGTTGCTGATACCTTTTATATCACCTAATAATTCTCTCTCTTGTTCAATAGCTGATAATAAGCTACCTTTCTCACTTAGAGGATGTGTTCTTCTTGTTTCTTTATATCGCGAAATCAATTTTTTATCATTTGCTTCTAAAAATAAAATATCTACAATAACTCTTTTTTCACTTTGTATATAATCTAGTTCTTCTCTTAAGTCACCAAAGAAATCTTTACCTCTTAAATCAATACCTATTGCAACTTTGGATAAAGACGGATTACCTTGATCCATTAAGTCTACAAACTTTTGCAATAAAATTGGTGGTAAATTATCAACGCAAAAATATCCTAAATCTTCTAACGCTTGTAATGCGACTGATTTTCCCGCACCAGACATACCAGTTACAACGAGCAATTCATTTTTTACATTACTTTTATCGATAGGTTGCATAACACTTCTCCTTTAACGATCATATATACCTTTATCTTACATGATAATACGATAAAAAACATTAATTAAATGGCTGTTCAACTGTGTAATCATCAGTAACAACGAGTATTTGTAATCAAAAAATGCACATAAAAAAACTGTCGACTTTATCGACAGTTTTGTTGAATTATATTAATTGTTCTTCGTCTTCTAGTGATTCGATATATGCTTGAGCATTTTGTGCTGCGATACTTCCATCACCAGTTGCTGTTACGATTTGACGTAACGTTTTTTCACGAACATCGCCTGCTGCATAAACACCAGGTACGTTTGTTTCCATTTCGTCATTTGTTTCAATATAACCATTTTCATTTAATATACCTAAAGATTCAAATGGTTTAGTTAATGGTTTCATACCAATGTAGATAAACACACCATCAGCTTGATGTTCAGTCTCTGAACCATCTTCTGTAGAAACTAATGTTACTGACCCTACTTTTCCATCTTTATCGTTAATTGTTTTTAAAGTTGTGTTCCAAATAAAATCAATTTTGTCGTTTTTAAATGCACGATCTTGAATGATTTTTTGAGCTCTTAATTCATCTCTTCTATGAACGATTGTAACTTTGTCAGCGAATTTAGTTAAGAAAATACCTTCTTCTACTGCTGAGTCGCCGCCACCAATTACATATAAGTTCTTACCTTTAAAGAATGCGCCATCACATACTGCACAATAACTTACGCCGCGTCCACCTAATTCTTGTTCACCTGGTACACCAATTTTCTTGTATTCTGCACCTGTCGCAATGATAATAGCGTGCGCTGTTAATGTTCTATCTCCCATATTAACAACTTTGTAAGAACCTTTATCTTCTATATTTTTAATGTCACCATATTCATATTTAGCACCAAATTTTTGGGCATGTGTAAACATTTTAGTTGATAAGTCTGGACCTGTAATTAAATCAAATCCTGGGAAGTTTTCTACATCCTCAGTATTTGCCATTTGTCCACCTGGCATACCACGTTCTATCATTACAGTTGATAAATTTGCTCTTGAAGCGTAAACAGCAGCAGTCATACCTGCCGGGCCTGCTCCAACTATAATTACATCATAATCTACTTGTGTAGTCATTTATAAACTGCCTCCTCTTATTAATTCAGTAGAATTGTACATCAATATATTTATTAAGTATAACTATATGCTCACTATAGCATTAATTGCTTTATTCAAGCGATACGTCGTAATATTGAATGAATTTTTAATTTCTTTTTTGGTTATTTTTATATTTAACATTTTTAAATAAATATATACTGAGGCTGCTACGTAATGATCAACTGTTTCAATTGATTCATTATCTGCAATTAACATCTCAGCATGTTCAATCCATGATACGAATAATTCTTTTCCATAATGTTGATATTCTGATTGTTCAATGAGTTTCATACCTTTATCAATAAAGCCTATCTTATTAAGATGAAGTTTTTGAAAAGTATACGTTATATATAACCTTTCGTAATCAGGTAAATTTTCTAGAACTTCCCATACTTCATGAGACATCACGAGTTCACGATGTTTCATATGACCTAATAAAAATATGCCATACAATCTATATCTGTAGTCTTCATCTTTTAATAACGGTAACACATGACTATCTAACATATCTTTAAGTTCATCAATTTTCCATGGTGGTAATTGACTATGATATTGTACACTATCCTCAAATCTCTGCCAATGTCTTTTCGCTTCTTCTTCATAACCTAAATGATAATAATTATAACTTAACGCATGATGAAGTTGTGGCATAGAAGCTTGTGCTTTTTTCAAAAGTGGCACTAGTAGTTGATTAGAAGGTTTATGTTTTCCTAAATAGCTTAAAACGACACCTAACTTAAAAGATTCTTCATCGTTAATCGGATGTAATTTACTTAATTGATCTAAATATAGCTTAAAACGTTCCATCTGTTCTGTGTTGTATAATAACAAAGTCATATGGCATAAAGCATATATGTCTGACGGATTGTCTTCCAATATAGTTTGAAGCAAAGCCTCTGCCTCTTCATATTGGTTATTGTATAGCATCGACATCGCTTTTAAATTCATAATATGCTGATCTTCTTGCATCGTCGCACGTTGTCTCTCTATAAAATCGTTCGCTTCTTGTAATTTACCTTTGGAGAATAAATATTGAAAAATATGCTGTATGACAAAGCGCTCTGCTTCTTCTTCAACGACAGTTTGATTATCATACTTCACTTCGAACATTTGAATCATTTCTTCAAAATAATCTTGATCGTCTTCTTCTGTTACATAACGTAACCCGAATAAAAATGCCTTATTAGGCTCATTTGTCTTCATAAACATTTGACTTAAATAAAAATAATAATCCGTAACAAAATGATCTTTCGCAATTTGATCATACATCATTTCTTCTGCTTTTGTAGTTTGGTTAAGCTCCACAAGGCATTCAGCATAAGGCGGTATAATAACAAAATCATCAGGTGATAGTTCAAGTGCTTTTTTAAATAAAGACTCGGCATACACAAAATCTTGTTGTCTCATTTTCTCCATCGCTTTATGATAGTAGAAGTCTTTATCAAACTTTACGTGTATTATATTTGAATTGTCTCCCAACGACTAACTCACCGCCTTTTTTTAAGTTGCATTGGATTACCGAATGCCATCAAACCATCTGGAACATCTTTCGTAACAATTGTCCCGCTAGCGACAGTGGCATTACTCCCTATATTAACGCCTGCTAATATAGTTGCATTAGCACCAATTAATACATTATCTCCAATATTTACATGCCCAATTCTATATTCATCTACTAAATATTCATGACATAGAATGGTTGCATTATATCCTATAACACAATTTTTACCGATTGATATAAGCTCTGGAAACATGATATCCGGCGTAGCCTTAAATGCAAAAGCTGTTTCGTTACCAATTTTCATATTTAATCCTTTTCTATATATGAAATGTTTCCATTTAACACTCGGCATATATCTACTAATTTCAATGATAATAACATTTTTAAACACTTTTATAAAATGTATTGTTTCATACATTTTCCATAATGGGTTTGCCCCAGATACTTTTTTAGTTTTTAATGCCCTCACATAAACACTTCTTTCAACTTTAGTTATGATAATAACCTGTAACATCTCTGAATTTTTCCGGATTATAGCGTATTCTTCTATAAATAATACAAGCTATTGAAACAACGATGATAACAATTGAAATCACTTGAGCGATTCTTAAGTTTTCAGTAAGCATCAAACTATCCGTTCTTAAACCTTCGATATAGAATCTACCAATTGAGTAATAAATTAAATAAGCAAAGAAAGTCTCACCAATTTTCAATTGTGGACGTATCAATAATAACAAAATAAATCCAATAATGTTCCATAGTGATTCATATAAAAATGTTGGGTGATAATAAATACCGTCAATTTGCATATGATTAATAATAAATTCTGGTATATGTAAATTCTCTAGGAAGCTTCTTGATACAGGACCTCCATGCGCTTCTTGATTCATGAAGTTTCCCCATCTTCCGATAGCTTGTGCCAATATGATACTTGGCGCTACAACATCAACCATTTGGAAAAATGATAAGTTTTTCTTTCTACATATAATAAATCCAGTTAAGAACGCCCCAATTAATCCACCATGAATCGCAATGCCGCCGTTCATAATAAGCGGTATCTCTACTAAATGTTGACTATAATATTGCCACTCAAATGCTACATAATAAATTCGCGCACATATAATTGCCATGACGACACACCAAATAATGAGATCAATGAGCGTATCTTCTTTTATGCCAATTTTTTTAGCTGTTCTTTGTGCGACTAAATACCCTATTAAGATACCTGAAGCAATGATGATGCCATACCATCGTATTGCTAAAGGTCCTAATTGTATCGCTACTGGGTCAATACCTAACACACCCATTACTCATTCTCCTTACGTGCATTCTTCAAAATTTCTGCATTAAGTCTATTATTAAATTCTTCTGCAGTATTAATACCCATGTTATTTAATCGATAATTCATCGCAGCAACTTCGATAATAACAGCTAAGTTTCTTCCAGGTCTAACAGGTATCGTTTTCTTAGTGATTTTAGAATCTAATATTTTTAAAGTTTCTTCATTTAATCCGACTCTGTCATAAATTTTTTCTCTATTCCATGTTTCTAAATTTATGTTCAGCTTGATTCTTTTTTCCATCAATATTGAACCTGCACCAAATAAAGTCATAACATTTATAATGCCTAATCCTCGAATTTCGAGTAAATGTTCTATTATTTTTGGTGCTTTCCCGATTAATTCATTTTTATTAATTTCTTTAATTTCAACATTGTCGTCTGCTACAAGTCTATGTCCACGTTTTACAAGTTCAAGTGCCGTTTCACTTTTACCTACACCACTATCACCTGTAATCAGAACACCAACACCATACACATCTACTAATACACCGTGTAATGACGTTTCAGGTGCTAATTCTCTTTCAAGATATCCTGTTACTTGTCCCATTAATTTCGTGGTAGAAGACTCACTTTTTAAAAGTGGCGTATTCTCTTTGTTACAACTCTCAATCAGTTCTTCTGGTGCATCTAAACCACGTGTAATAATAATTGCTGGCGTTTCAGGTCTACATAATTTCGCCATTCTGCCTTTCTTTTCTTCGTCCGGCAATAAATTATAAAATGATAATTCAGTCGTACCTAATACTTGAATGCGGTCTGAAGAATAATGCGAAAAATACCCTGCCATTTCCAAACCAGGGCGTGATAAATCAGTCTCAGTTATTTTACGATGTAGTCCTGCTTTTCCAGCAATGACTTCCATATTAAATTGCTCTATTAATTTACTACTTGATATCATAGGGTTCACCTCTAGGTTAATATATGTTAATTCTAATGAACTTTAACCATAACTGCAATCATTATAAATATTAGATCGATATCTTTAAAATATAAAAGAAGTTGGGATTTTTTATAAAACCATGCGATTTTGTTCGTGCATGCTTGCCTAGGGTATGGTTCGAGCCTGTAGTCGCGTGCGGCATACTATTCCCCTGGGAGTCAGCACTTCACAAAATCGTGAGGGATATTCATTTTACTTATATTTTTTTCGTTTGTTCTTTTAAGTACATGCTAAATGTTGCAAGACTCACTAAACAAGCAACATAGAACGTCTGTATGTTGCAAGACTACCTAAACAAGCTACATAGAACGCCTGTATGTTGCAAGACTCACCAAACAAGCTACATAGAACGTCTGTATGTTGCAAGACTCACCAAACAAGCTACATAGAACGCCTGTATGTTGCAAGACTGACTAAACAAGCTACATTCAGACCCCGACCTCTCTCACCAACCTTATCCAATTACAAAATCGTTACAAATATCTAATTTCATATAAAAAAAGAGCAGAAATTCAATTTTAAAAATGAATTTCTGCTCTTTTTAAGTTTTCAGGACATTTATGTCCCAACCTCAATTAATTATATACCTTTATTTTGGTCGTTATTTTTGTTAAAAGATCTAATGATATTTCTTAAAGATTCATCTAATTGTTGAATTGGGTCATGCTCTGATCTTTCTCTATCATTAAACTGTTTCTCAAATTCAGATTTACCTGATTTAGCAGTTGTTTTAACTTTACCTAATAAGTCTTCAAATAATTGTTCTACATTTTCTTTTGACTTATTTGTGAATGTTGACGTTGATTTTGGGTTATTTGAAGTTGCTTCAAGTAATTTTACAGCTTCTTCTACTGTAATTTTACCGCTTTCGATAAGTTCTAATATCTTTAATTGTACTTCGTTCATATTGTTCCCTCCCGGATTATGTTCGATCTCTTTCCAAGATCGGTTTTAAATATTTACCAGTATAAGATGCGTCTACTTTCACTATATCTTCTGGAGTACCGGTTGCGATAATTTCTCCACCACCGTCTCCACCTTCAGGACCTAAGTCTATGATATAGTCAGCTGTTTTAATGACATCTAAATTATGTTCTATAATAATGACAGAGTCACCATTTTCAACAAGTCTATTCAATACACTTAACAAGCGCTTAATATCATCTACATGCAATCCAGTTGTTGGTTCATCTAGAATGTATAACGACTTACCGTTAGAGCGTCTATGAAGCTCTGATGCAAGTTTGACACGTTGTGCTTCACCGCCTGATAAAGTAGTAGCTGGTTGTCCTAATTTTACATAACCTAGTCCAACATCAACGATTGTTTTTAATTTTCTATTTATCTTCGGCAAACTTTCAAAAAAGTGATAAGCATCTTCTACAGTCATTTCTAACACATCAGAAATACTTTTACCTTTGTAAGTTACTTCTAATGTTTCTCTATTATACCTTTTTCCATCGCAAACTTCACACGGAACGTATACATCAGGTAGAAAATGCATTTCAATTTTAATGATTCCGTCTCCTTTACATGCTTCACAACGGCCACCTTTAACATTAAAACTAAATCTACCTTTTTGGTAACCTCTTACTTTGGCTTCATTAGTTTGACTAAATACATCTCTTATATCGTCAAACACACCTGTATATGTTGCTGGGTTAGAACGTGGTGTTCTACCAATTGGAGATTGGTCAATATCTATAATTTTTTCTATTTCATTAACACCTTTTATAGATTTATGAGCACCTGGTTTAGTTTTCGTATTGTACAATTGCTTTTGTAATCCTTTATATAACACTTCATTAACTAAAGAACTTTTACCTGAACCCGAAACGCCCGTTACACATGTCATAACTGACAATGGAAAGTCTACATCAACATCTTTCAAGTTATTACTCGTTGCGCCTTTAACAGATATTTTTCGTTTCGTTATTTTTCTGCGCTTTGATGGTACGTACACTTTTTCTTTGCCGCTTAAATATCGACCCGTTAATGAGTTTTCATTTTGCATAACTTCTTCAGGTGTACCACTAGCTACAACCTCTCCTCCATGAACACCCGCTTTTGGTCCGATATCCACTAAGTAGTCTGCAGCTTTCATTGTATCTTCATCGTGTTCAACAACTATTAAAGTATTTCCCATATCTCTCATAGATTTCAAAGTGTTGATTAATCGTTCATTATCTCTTTGATGAAGACCGATAGAAGGTTCATCTAACACATATAGAACACCTGATAATCTCGAACCAATTTGTGTCGCCAATCTAATACGTTGCGCTTCACCACCAGATAAAGTACCTGAAGCTCGATTCAGCGTTAAATATTCTAAACCAACATTGTTTAAGAATGAAAGTCTCTCGTGTATTTCTTTTAAAATAAGTTTAGCAATTTTTCTTTCAGTTTCATCTAAATTTAAATGATCGAAGTGTTCAATCGCATTATAAATTGAGTATCTCACAACTTCACCAATGTGCTGTCCATCAATTTTAACTGACAACACTTTTTCATTTAAACGATATCCATCACACGTTTCACATGTTTTTTCGACCATGTATTTTTGCATAACTTCTCTAACGTACTCAGATGGTGAATCATGATAACGTCGTTCAATGTTATTTAATACACCTTCAAACGCCATCGTTCTTTTACGTTTCGTTTTAACGCCATAATCTTGATTAAATTCAAACTCAATTTCATCTTCATGTCCACGTAATACAATATTCTTTTCTTTTTTCGTTAATTTATTAAATGGTTTATCCATATCAATTTTAAAATGTTCACAAGCTTGTTTTAATAAAGTTGGATAATAATTTGAACTGATTGGTTGCCAAGGTAAAATAGCACCATCATTTAAACTTAATGTTTTGTCTGGTACAACTAAATCAACATCAACAGTTAATTTCATGCCGAGACCATCACATGATGGACATGCTCCGAATGGGCTATTAAATGAAAACATTCTAGGTTCTAATTGATCAACTGAAAACCCACAAATAGGACAAGCATGATGTTCAGAAAATTTAATTTCATCACCATCAATAATATCCGCTACAGCATTACCTTCAGCTAATTCCAAAGCTGTTTGTAACGAATCTGCTAATCTCGCTTCTATTCCAGGTTTAATCACAAGTCTATCTATTACAACATCGATTGAGTGGTTTTGATTTTTATTTAAATCTGGTACATCATCCACATCTAAAATATCGCCATCAACTTTTAATCTTGCATAACCTTTTTTAGCGATATCTTCGATTAATTTTTTATGCGTGCCTTTACGTCCAGAAATAATTGGAGACAGAATTTGTAATTTTGTTCTATCTTCTAATTCCATAACTTGATCGACCATTTGTTGCACAGTTTGCGATTTAATTTCAATACCATGGTTTGGACAAATTGGTCTACCTACTCTTGCATATAATAATCTCAAATAATCATAAATTTCTGTAACTGTCGCTACAGTTGATCTAGGATTTTTACTTGTTGTCTTTTGATCTATTGATATCGCTGGAGAAAGGCCTTCAATTAAATCTACATCTGGTTTATCCATTTGACCTAAAAATTGTCTAGCATATGCACTTAATGATTCAACATATCGTCTTTGACCTTCAGCATAAATTGTATCAAACGCTAATGATGATTTCCCTGATCCTGATAAACCTGTCATCACAACAAGTTGATCTTTTGGTATTTCTATATCTATATCTTTTAAATTATGTGCTCTTGCACCTTTTACGATGATGGATTTGTTTTTCATCTCAGTCACCTTTCTGCTTTTAGTTCAAATAATATATCTCTTAATTCAGATGCACGCTCGAAATCTAAATCTTTCGCAGCACCTTTCATTTCTTTTTCTATGCGCTCGATTGTCTTTTCTCTTTCTTTTTTCGTAAGCTTCTTCGGCGCTTTTTTCTTATCTTTATCGTTTACTTCATCTGTTTCTACAGTAGCTGATATGACATCTCTAATTTTTTTATTAATTGTTTGTGGTGTAATATTATGTTCTTCGTTATAAGCTTTTTGGGTTACACGTCTTCTACTTGTTTCATCTATTGCCGTTCTCATAGAATCTGTAATTCTATCTGCATACATAATAACTTTACCTTTATCATTACGTGCTGCACGTCCAATCGTTTGGATAAGCGCACGCTCTGACCTTAAGAATCCTTCTTTATCAGCATCTAAAATTGTGACAAGCGATACTTCTGGTATATCTAAACCTTCACGTAGTAAATTAATACCAACTAATACATCGTAAACGCCCATTCTTAAATCCCTTATAATTTCTATACGTTCTAACGTTTTAATTTCAGAATGTAAGTAATTTACTTTAATGCCCGCTTCTTTTAAATAAGTCGTTAAATCTTCACTCATTTTCTTCGTTAATGTAGTGATTAACACACGCTCATTACTTTCTACTCTTTCGTTAATTTGAGCCATTAAATCATCGATTTGATTTTCACTCGGTCTAACTTCTATTACAGGATCTAATAATCCAGTTGGTCGTATAATTTGTTCCACCATTTCATCAGTATGTTCAATTTCATACGGACCTGGTGTGGCAGACACATAAACAAGTTGTTTAGTCTTCTTATCAAATTCTTCAAATTTAAGTGGTCTATTGTCTAAAGCACTTGGTAATCTAAATCCATGTTCAACCAAAACATTTTTTCTAGCTTGGTCACCATTATACATACCTCTTATTTGAGGAATCGTAACATGTGATTCATCAATCATTACGAGCCAATCATCACCAAAATAATCTAATAACGTATATGGTGTGGAGCCTTTAGGACGTAACGTTAAATGAACTGAATAGTTCTCAATTCCCGAACAGAATCCCATTTCTCGCATCATTTCTAAGTCATAATTTGTTCTTTGTTCTAATCTTTGAGCTTCTAATAACTTATTATCTTTTCTAAGTTCTTCTAAACGTTCTTTAAGCTCTTTCTCAATACGTTCAATAGCTTCTTTCATCTTTTCTTCACGTGTTACGAAGTGAGAAGCTGGATAAAATAGAAAATGTTCTCTTTCAGCTATCACTTCACCCGTTAAATAGTTCACTTCTCTAATTCGGTCAATTTCGTCTCCGAAAAATTCAACTCTCACACACAATTCATCTCGTGATGCTGGGAAAATTTCAACTACATCGCCTCTTACTCTGAAAGTACCACGTCTAAAATCAATATCATTTCTCGAATATTGGTTGTCGACAAGCTTTCTTAATAGTTCGTTACGTTCCATTTCCATACCTACACGCGTGCTTACGACTAAGTCTTTATATTCTTCCGGATTACCTAAACCATATATACAACTGACACTTGCGATTACAATAACATCATCTCGTTCAAACAATGCACTCGTAGCAGAATGTCGCAGTTTATCTATTTCATCATTAATGGATGCATCTTTTTCAATAAATGTATCTGTTTGAGGAACATATGCTTCTGGTTGATAATAATCATAATAACTTACAAAATATTCAACTCTGTTTTCAGGAAAATACTCTTTAAACTCACTATACAATTGACCTGCTAATGTTTTATTATGCGCAATGATAAGGGTAGGCTTTCCTACTTGTTTAATAACATTACTCATTGTGAACGTTTTACCTGTTCCTGTTGCACCAAGTAGCGTTTGGTGTCTCTTACCATCCTTTATACCTTTAACGAGAGATTTAATAGCTTCGGGCTGATCTCCTTGAGGTGAATAGTCTGAATGTATTTTAAAAGGAAAATGTTGCATAGAAACCTCCTTAAATTCTGTAATATATAAATATATTTTATCAAAAAATTGTAAAAATGACCAAACATTTGTTCGTTTTATGACTTTTTAAATACAAATAAGAGGAAAAATCATAATGATTTATCCTCTTATCTATCTTGATTCAATTTTATCTACTTTAAGGGTGTCCACTATATAATATCCGACCACTAAACTGACAACATCTAGCATAATGATAACTTCATTATTAAAAAAGCCTTTATATACTGAAACGCCAATTATAATACTGGATACGAGTAAGCCTACCCATTTGTTTTGAGCAATTTGCGTGAAAATAATAACCATTAAACAAGGGAGAAACAAAGCAAGAATCGGCCAAATCATTCAACTCACTAACTCCTTTTTGTTTCACGTTTCTCAAGAATCGTCATTGTTATTTCTCTTAATTCCGAACGTGGAATAAATTTTTCTTGCAACATATCAGGAATAATATGCTGTATAAAATCTTGTACAGATGACAAATGATCAAATTGCATAATCGTTTCTAATGAACTTTCATATATTTCAAAGAATAAAGGTTCTGGATTTCTTTTTTGTATTTCACCAAAAGATTCATAAAGCAGATCAATTTTGTCTGCAACACTAAGTATTTGCCCCTCTATACTATCATCTTTGCCTTCTTGCAGTCTATGTCTATATATGTCTTGATACTGCTCTGGAAATTCTTCTGTTATAAATTTATCTATCATTTCTTCTTCAACTTGAGAGAATAGTTTTTTGATTTCATAAGAGGCATATTTAACAGGTGTTTTAATATCTCCAGTGAATATTTCAGGATAGTCATGATTCAACGCTTTTTCGTAAACAAGTTTCCAGTCTATTTCTTGACCATTTTGTTCTTCTACTGTTGCTAAATATTGCGCAATTTTTGTTACTTTAAAAGAGTGCGCTGCAACGTTATGATCTTGATATTTAAATTTTCCTGGACATCTTACTAATTTTTCTAAATCAGATAAACTTTTAAAATATTGATGTATCCCCATTAATTCTCCTCCTTAACTTGTGTAACTAAGTTATTCAGTGTCTTTTCAGATAATTCACCTAAATACACTTTTTTTATTTCGCCATTTTTGTCTACAAATAATGTTGTAGGAATATTGTAAGTTTTAAACTTTTTAAGAAAATCATCTTGTGCAACGTAAATGCTATAATTCACATTAACGTCATGAATTAATTGTTCAGCTGGTTTACGTTTATCTTTAACGTTTAAACCAACTAACTCGACACCATTTTCTTTGTTTTTTGCATATTTTACAAGTTCAGGCATTTCTCGTTTGCAAGGATCACACCAAGAAGCGAACAAATTAATAACTGTTATATCATTTTTAGACGTAACTTCTTGTAAATTTGTAGATTCTTCGGTCGCAAACGTCTTAACGGTTTCTTCATTTACATTTAATCCTGTAGCAGGATGACTATTTTGAAATGATTGCTTTCCTTGTTGTTCTTTAAATTGATCTTTAGTTTGAAACTTATTAATATCTATTACTTTATATACACTAAAACCAACTATGCTTATTAAAAATAGTACTAATATGATTTTTAACCCTTTTTTCATGTTTTCAAACCTCTATACACTCATTTACGTTTATTATATCAACTATAGAAATAAAAAAAAGCAAATAGTTAAAATTCTTACTTAGAATTAACTACTTGCTTACTTGTTTGTTTATTAAAAACTAGTGAATATAATTATATGCTCCTGCTGCTGATGCTGAAATCGTACGTGATGAAACAACACCAACACCTTGATAATTCATTTCAGAAACTTGAATTGATCCATCAGAGTTTACTCTATCAACATATGCTACATGACCATATCCGCCAGCAGTTGATTGTAAAATAGCACCTGCAGATGGGCTATTATTTACTGTGTAACCTGATTGAGCTGCTGCATTAGCCCAGTTATTAGCATTCCCCCAAGTATTTCCGATATCTGGACGTTTGCTAAATGCATAATAAGTACATTGACCTGAAGTATATAAATTATTGCCACCACCTGAAGATGGTCTGCTATATGAAACAGGTGCTGAATATTGAGATTCGCTATTTGAATTAAAACTTGGCACATCATATGCTTGTGTATTTTCATTATTATATGCATAACCATTTGAAGTTTGTGCATATGCAGTTCTCGTTAAATCTTCTTGTGCTGGTGATGCTGGTGCATTAACTGTTAAGCTTGTCGGCTCAGCCGTTATTTCTGATGGTTCTTCAGCTACAGTTAATTTGTCTCCTACAATAATTAAATCAGAAGATAAGTTATTCCATTCTTTTAATTCTGAAACTGTTATATCAAATTTTTCTGCTATTTTATAAAGCGTGTCGCCTTCTTGAATTGTATATATATCGTCTTTTAATACTTTTAAATTTTGTCCAACTGTAACGTTGTCGATGTTGTTTAATGATTTAAGTTCTGAAATTGAAGTCCCGTATTCTTGTGCGATTGTTTCCAAAGTTTGTCCGTCTTTAACTTTAATATCTGCTGCGAATGCAGAAGTGCTTGATAATGTAGTTAAAGCTGTGACAGATGCTAAAGTAATGAATGTCTTCTTCATGATGACATATCCTCCCAAGGTTTATATGTTTTTATTTATATTTTTATTTTATAGGGTACTCCCCAACTAATACTGGAAATAATATATCACAAACAAATACCTCATATTTGTTTGTTACAAATTCGTAATATAAACGTTAAGAACCTATAATTTTTTCGACAAAAATGTTACTCAAGACTGTCATAGAAGTATTTAAAAGAGCACTATTATTTGTATTTTTACAATTAATAGTGCTCTTTTTTACTATCATATTCAATTTACAAAGTGTCTTTTATCCCACATCTAATTCCCAATTCATATACTCATTAAATATAATTCATGTATATTAATATGGAAATTCATAGGATTATTTTTGTTCAGCTAACCACTTCGCGACTTCTTTAGCTTCTTTTTCATCTACAACTTTGCTTGGCATATTACCTTTACCTTCATTTATGGTCTTTTCGATATCTGCTTCAGACATTTTAGAACCAACTTTTTTCAAAGACGGTCCTGAAGCACCCTCAAGATCTTTACCGTGACAACCAACACAAGAATTGTTTTTAAAAATTTCTTCCCCTTTTGAACTATGTTCTTCTGTTTTGTTATCATCGTTCGACTGACCACAACCAGCAAAAATTAACGCCGATAATGCTAATACAGAAATCATGCCCATTTTGATTTTCATATGTAACACCCCATTCATTATATTATCAAGTATATTTTATCATGATATTCAGAATTTCGACATCCTTTTGTGCGAAAATTCACAAAATAAATTGTGTCTATTTATATATAAAGAAAAAGGTTTGGGACATAAATTCCAACTTAAAATATACAGACGTTCTATGTTGCTTGTTTAGTCAGTCTTGCAACATTTATCATGTTCTTAAAAGAACAAATGAAAAAATATTATAGAAATGAATATCCTCCACGATTTTGTAAAGTGCTGACGCCCGGGGGAATAGTATGCGTGAGAGACTACAGGCTCGAACCATACCCCCAGGCAAGCATGCACGAACAAAATCGTGAGATTTTAAAATAAAAAAGATTTCTTCACTAGGCTTAACTAATGAAGAAATCTTTTATTTTGAGAATGGTTCTTTATGTCCCAGACTCCATTTTTTTATTATTTTTCATCTATCTGACTTCTTAAGTATGCATCTATAAATGGTTCGATATGCCCATCCATCACTGCATTCGTGTTACCTGTTTCTTCATTGGTTCTATGGTCTTTAACCATAGCATATGGGTGAAATACATAAGAACGTATTTGGCTTCCCCATCCAATTTCTTTTTGCTCGCCTCTAATTTCATCAAGCGCTGCTGCTTGTTCTTCAAGCTCTTTTTGATATAGTTTAGCTTTCAACATTTTCATCGCTTGTTCTCTGTTTTTAATTTGAGATCTTTCATTTTGACAAGTTACGACAATTCCTGTTGGTTGATGTGTAATACGTACAGCTGAATCAGTCGTGTTAACGTGCTGTCCACCTGCTCCTGAAGCTCTATACGTATCAACTGTAATATCTTCAGAATTAACTTCGATTTCAATTTTATCATTATCAAATTCAGGTGTAACATCACATGAAACGAAAGAAGTATGCCTTCTGCCAGATGAATCAAATGGAGATATGCGCACTAATCTATGAACACCTTTTTCAGCTTTTAGATAACCATAAGCATTATGTCCTTTAACTAGAATCGTAACACTCTTAATTCCAGCTTCATCACCAGATTGATAATCTAACGTTTCAACTTTGAATCCTTTTTGTTCAGCGAAACGTTGATACATTCGAAGTAACATAGATCCCCAATCTTGTGATTCAGTTCCACCTGCTCCTGGATGTAACTCTAAAATAGCATTGTTTTCATCGTGTTCTCCATTAAGCAATAACTTCAACTCAAATTGATCAATATCGCTTTGGAGTGTTTTTAAATCTTGCTCCAAACTTTCATGCATATCTTCATCATACTCTTCTTGAAGAAGTTCAACAGTAGTTAGTAAATCGTCAGTTTGATGCGCTAATTTATGAAAATCTCCCACTACTGATTTTAAAGCGTTATTTTTATTAATAATATCTTGCGCTTTATTTTGGTCATCCCAAAAGCTTGGATCAACCATCATCTCTTCATATTCTTGAATGTTAGTCTCTTTGTTTTCTAAGTCAAAGAGACCCCCTGATATTCATTAATTTCTCATTATTTTTATTTAATGTTTGTCTAATTTCAGTTAATTCCATAACTTTACTCCTTTATGATTGGCCGTGACAGTTTTTATATTTTTTTCCACTTCCACACGGACATGGGTCATTACGACCTATTTGTTCATCTTTAACGATTGGTTTAGGTTTAACTTTTTCTTTACCATCGTTTGCACCAACGTGTTTAGCTTCACCTATTTCAACTTGTTCACGTTCAACTTGTTCGCCACGATCAATTGTTGATTTAAGAATATATTTACTAACTTCATCTTCTATTTCATTCAACATCGTTTCAAATAAATCTAAACCTTCATTTTGATATTCACGAAGTGGATTGATTTGACCATAAGATCTTAAATGAATACCTGTACGTAATTGATCCATTGTATCGATATGATCTGTCCACTTACGATCAATCGTTCTTAAGACAATCATGCGTTCAAATTCAGACATTTGATCTCCAAAGTCTTCTTGTTGCGCATTATATTGTTCTTTAATTTTTTCCAATACAATTTCTACGATGTCTTCATAGTCTCTACCACGAATATCATCTGCTTTAATGACATCTTGGTGTAAATAAGAATCTTCAACAAATTGTACAAGTGCTTCATAATCAATTTCTTCTTCATTAGTCGCTAAGTGATAATTAATGCCACGTTCAAGAGAAGACTTAATCATATCTTTAACAATATCTTGCACATCTTCTTTTTCGATAATATCATTACGCTCTCCGTAAATGATTTCACGTTGTTTTCTTAATACATCATCATATTCTAACAGACGTTTACGCGCATCGAAGTTGTTACCTTCAACACGTTTTTGAGCTGATTCAACCGCTCTAGATACCATTTTAGATTCTATCGGTGTATCGTCGTCCATTCCTAATTTACCCATCAATGATTGCATGCGTTCAGAGCCGAATCTTACCATTAACTCATCTTCTAATGATAGGTAGAATCTACTGCGACCTACGTCACCTTGACGACCAGAACGACCTCTAAGTTGGTCATCGATACGTCTAGATTCATGTCGCTCAGTACCGATTACAGCTAGTCCGCCTACTTCAACAACACCATCGCCTAGCTTGATGTCTGTACCACGACCAGCCATGTTTGTTGCGATCGTTACCGCGCCTTTTTGACCTGCATTTAAAATGATGTCCGCTTCACGTTCATGGTTTTTAGCATTTAAGACATTATGTCTAACGCCTTTTTTCTTTAATAATTGTGAAATGTATTCACTTGTTTCTACAGCTACAGTACCTAATAATACTGGCTGTCCTTTTTTGTGAAATTCAATAACGTCTTTTACAACAGCATCGAATTTACCTTTTTGAGATGAGAAAATTAAATCTGCTTCATCTAGACGTTGTATCGGTCTATTTGTTGGTATTTGAGTAACAGTCATATTATAAATATTTCTAAATTCTTCTTCTTCTGTCTTAGCTGTACCAGTCATACCAGATAATTTATTGTACATTCTAAAGAAGTTTTGGAATGTAATAGAAGCCATTGTTTTTGATTCATTTTGAATTTCTAAACCTTCTTTAGCTTCTATTGCTTGGTGTAAACCGTCTGAGAATCGACGTCCAGGCATTGTACGACCAGTAAATTGGTCAACAATCATAATTTCGCCATCTTCAACAACATAGTCTTTATCTTTAAACATTGTTTTGTTTGCTTTTAAAGCTATATTAATGTGATGCATTAAGTTTACATTTTTAACATCGAATAAATTTTCTATTTTGAACATGCGTTCAGCTTTATCAATACCTTGTTCCGTTAATGTAATGGCTTTAGTCTTCTCGTCATAACTGTAGTCATCTTCACCTTTAAGCATTTTTACAAACACGTTTGCTTGAGTGTATAAAGTTGTTGATTTTTCAGCTTCACCAGAAATGATTAATGGTGTTCGCGCTTCATCAATTAAAATTGAATCGACCTCATCAATAATTGCAAAGTTTAAAGGTCTCATAACACGGTCTTTTTTATAAGTAACCATGTTATCTCTCAAATAATCAAATCCAAGCTCATTATTTGTACTATACGTAATATCTGAAGCGTATGCTTCACGTTTTTGATCCGTATCCATTGAGTTTAAATTTAGACCTACTGATAATCCTAAGAAATTATACAATTGAGCCATTTCTTCACTTTGTGAACTTGATAAATATTCGTTGACTGTAACAACGTGAACGCCTCTACCTGTTAATGCATTTAAATATACAGGCATCGTTGCTGTTAATGTTTTACCTTCACCAGTCTTCATTTCAGAAATATCTCCACGATGAATAGCAATACCACCCATAATTTGCACTCTAAAAGGTGTCATTTTGAATACTCGTGTTGAAGCCTCTCTAACGATTGCATAGGCTTCTGGCAATATTTTCTCTAAGTATTTTTCTTGCTTTTTATAATCTTCTATTTCAGCTAATTCTTTTTTAAATTGTTCTGTCTTTTCTCTTAATTGTTCATCTGTTAATTTAGCAATTTCGTCCTCTAAATTAATGACTTGATCTGCTAACTTTCCGAGTGATTTTACAACTCGTTTGTTACCATCAGCTATTTTTGATAAAAAACCCATTTTGTTCTCTCCTTCAACTAGGAAACTAGTAATCTTACAACAATATATCATAACACTTTTATCTCTCTTTTTATACTATTTAAGATTACCACCTCTGTAAATGAAAAGCTATTAATAGCCAAAGAAACTGGTGCAGAAATTCTGCACCAGTCCATCTTGTTAACATTTATTGTATTGAAGTTTCAATTAATCCATATTTACCATCTTTACGTTTATAAACAATGCTTGTTTCATCTGTTTCTGCATCTGTAAAAATGTAAAAATCATGACCTAATAAATTCATTTGTAATACTGCTTCTTCAGAATCCATTGGTTTTAATGCAAATTGTTTAGAACGGATGATTTCAATTTCATTGTCACTGTCGTTATCTTCGCTTTCATCAGATGTTGAATCCCCACCTGCTGCAAAGACATCTTTTTCTCGCCCTTTATCGCGGTATTTTCTGTTAACTTTTGTTTTGTACTTACGTACTTGTCTCTCTAGTTTACTTGTTATTAAGTCGATTCCAGCATATAAATCTTCATGTCTTTCCTCAGCTCTTAAAGTAACATCTTTCAACGGAATAGTTACTTCAATTTTACTTCTAGAATCCTGATAAGTTTTAATTTTGACATGAGCTATCGCCTCTGGGATATTAGTAAAGTATCTTTCAAGTTTACTTACTTTATCCTCAATATAATTTCTTATCGGATCAGTCACTGTGATGTTTTCACCATGAATTTCAAATCTGATCATAAAGCACCGACTCCTTTAACGCTCTATTTCTCTTGTGTTTCTTCCTTCTTATATTTTACCATTTTTTCACCCTCTTGCAAATGTTAAGGCGTCTATTTTTCTGATTTTTCTAACTATTAAAAGTTCAGCTAATCGATGTATTGTTAACCCTGTTGTATAAATATCATCAACGAGCAGAATTTTCTTGTTTTCTAATTCTAAGTCCCTTTTAATTTTGAATGGATTATGTTGTAAGGCGCGCGCTCTTTTAGACAAATCAGACTGTTTTAATCTTTCTTCAGTCTCAAAAATTTGCGTGTATTTTATATTTTGACTATCTAAAACGAATGTAACGTGATCAAACGTTCTTTTCGCTAATTTATTTGGATGTATTGGTGCAGGAATAACATAGTCATACTGTTTCATTATACTTCTAGGTAATTGAAATATTTGAGCAATTGCAACATCTCCTACGAGTTTATATTGCTGAATTAAATCTTTAGCTAGTCCTTGATAATCATAGATTGTATAAAGTTGATTAATCAATGTATAGTTCTTCGATAACCAAACACAATCTAGGCATTCTTGTTCTTCATCTGAAAGAATTTTTAAACAGCGTGGACACCTTCTCGCAGCATGATTAAATGTTAATTTTAATTCACAATCTTTACATACATCAGATATAGGCGAAAAAAAGTTTAATAAGTCTACCACTTCAATGATTGGATTTTGACATATCATACAGCGCTTCATGTTATCCATCCTTTCTGAAATGCAAGACGGTTCATTTTTACAATTTCATTTTTCGCATGCATCATATGTTTAGTTAAACCTTCGTGGTAGCACAGAACTTTTCCATTTGGATATGCTATCTTACGATCAACACGTCCTGCGATTTGAATAATTGCGCTACTATTGAATTTTTCTGTGTTCACGATGACGACATCTAATTTTTCAAGTGTAATACCTCTTTCAAGTATTGTTGTTGTAAACATAATGTCGATTTCATTATTTCTTAAACGCATTACTTTTTCATGGCGCTTAGAATCAATGCTTGAAACATATTCAATTTTTGAAAAATAATGTCTATAAATATTAAAGACTTTTTCCATGAAACGAATATCATGAAAAAACACAAAGGTTTTTCTTTCATTTTCAATTTGCTGCTTTAAGAATTTTAATAATTTTGGATTTAACTTTGTTTCTTTTATTGTATTGAACTGAAATTCTGGAATAGGTAGTGGATGTCCGTGGTATCTTGCTGGGAGTTTAATGATTTGAGAATGGTTAAATTGCGATAGTAGTCGTTTATTAGGAGTTGCCGTTAAATAAATATGACTGGCAGAAGTGGCGGAAGCTTTTTGAATTGTATGCATGAGTTGCTGATCCATCTCTAAAGGGAATGCATCCACCTCGTCTACAATGACAACATTAAAGTGACCATCATAGCGCATTAATTGATGAACAGTCGCTACAACAAATGTACTATTATATTGCGCAAACTGACCTTCATACATTAGATCAATCTGTTCGTCTTTAAAAGCGTTTGTTAATCTTAAATACACTTCTTTAACGACATCGACTCGAGGAGAAACAACAGCGATGTTGTCACCTTTTTGTCTAGCCGCAGATATGCCAGCAAATATCATTTCTGTTTTTCCTGCACCGGTTACGGCATGAAGCAATAAA
Organism: Mammaliicoccus sp. F-M27; assembly: GCF_022387115.1. NCBI lineage: Bacteria > Bacillati > Bacillota > Bacilli > Caryophanales > Staphylococcaceae > Mammaliicoccus > Mammaliicoccus sp. F-M27. The sequence continues at coordinate 41,218 of NZ_JAJNIE010000005.1, forward strand.
TGTTCATACTTTAATACAGCTCTCTGAATGTTCTCTGAAGCTATACGTTGTTGTTCACTCAGTTCAAAATCCAATCGGTATTTACCATCTGTTTGATGTCGTTTACTTTCAATGATATAAATGTCTTTGCAACTTTGAGCTTTACCAAAGTTAACACAATATCTACAATAAGTTGTTTCTTTATTACAATGATGGCAATAATATTGAAAAAACAATGTTTGATCGGTGTTACCACATTGATGGCATATATATTTACCTTGTACATTTGAAACACCAGGTTTTGAAGCTTTTAATTTTTCTGTTGTTATATTGTTTAAATCATGACATATACGTCCGTATAATTTCATCTTTACCTCCAATAAAAAAACACAAAAAGCTTTTGCTTTTTGCGCTGTAGTCATTTTATTTAGATAAATCTAATTCTGTCGTAGTAAATCCTAATCCTAATGCACCTTCACCTAAATGCGTACCAATTACTGGTCCAAAATAACTTAATATTACATGGGCTCCAGGAAACTTCTCTTCAATTTGAGTTTTCCACAAAAGTGCATTTTCTTTATCATTACCTTCAATAATGACGATAGATAAGTTTTTATAACCATCGACCTCTTTAGCTAATTGCTCTTCGATTCGTTTCATAGCTCTCTTTTTAGTTCTGACTTTATCATAAGGAACAATTTTAGTATCTACAAAGTGGAGCAAAGGTTTAACTTGTAACATAGTACCTACAAAAGCTTGAGCACTATTTAAGCGTCCACCTTTTTTCAAGTTATTTAAATCATCCACTATGAAATATGCGTTAGTCGTTTGTTTCATGCTTTCTAATTGTTCAAGAATATTATCCACAACTGTCATACCTTGTTGTACAAGTTGAGCAGCTTTTATAGCATAGAAACCTTGAACAGCACATGAAATTTCTGAATCGAATGGGTGGACTTGAATATCTTCGACCATAGCATTTGCTGTCACCGCACTTTGGAATGTACCACTTATACCACTAGATAAGTGAACAGCAATTACATCTGTATAACCTTCTTCTTTTAAACTTTCGAGTAACTGTACATACTCTCCCATTGCTGGTTGAGAAGTTGTCGGTAATTGTGTCTCATTTCTCATTCTTTTATAAAAATCATCTGTGTTGAGTTCTGATAATTCTTTATATGTTTTGTCTTTAAAAATAACATTTAAAGCGATTGTTTTAATTTGATATTTTTCTAAATAAGCTTGATCTAAATATGCTGTTGAATCTGTTAGAACAGCAATCTTCATAAAGTTATCCTCCTTGATTCTCTTCCATAACAATCATATCTAATTCTCACTTATTTGAAAAGAAGTTTATTCACTAAATAGCTGCTTGTGCCATTTTAGAAAATTTATAAGTGCCATCCTTTTTAACAAGTGTTACAACTTCATTAAAAGATTTCTTTTCATCTTCACTACCATTCTTTGGATGTGCTGTTGTTTCAACATTATAAAATACAACAATTTGATCTTTTTTCTTCTCTAAGAATTTAATATTGGATATCTTTTTATCAAACTTATAATTTTCAAGCGTATCTTTCAAAACTTTTTCTTCTTCTTTAACATCAAGTTGTTTAGAGTCTGTATCTATCGTTTTTATATATTCATCAACATTGCCATCATTTAAAGATTTTCTGTTCTTTTCTATAGTATCTTTAACTGCCTTCTCAGTTTTTTCATCAACTTGAATTGTATCTTTAGGATTTCCTTTGTCATCTAACAGTAAACCTTGGCTGTCATCTGCATCGTCAGTCGTTTGTTTCGGCTCCTCTTTCGACCCACAAGCCACTAACACTAGAGACAATACTAAACATAAAAGTAATAATTTATTTTTCAATTCATACAATCCTTTCCCGACTAATTTCAATAGTATATAATAATCGTAACAGATTATGATGTAAAGGGAGAAGTATAAACATGGCAGAAGGACTTATTACAATAAAATCAGCACATGAAACTGAAATTGTTATCAATAAATCAAGGTTTATTGCAAGTATACATCCAGCTGAAACAGAAGAAGAAGCTAAAGCATTTATACAACTTAAGAAAAAAGAACATCATGATGCCACACATAATTGTTCAAGCTATATTATAGGTCCAACCATGCTCATACAAAAAGCTAACGATGACGGTGAACCATCAGGAACTGCTGGCGTACCCATGTTAGAAGTATTAAAAAAACAACAACTCCATAATGTCGTCGTTGTTGTTACAAGATATTTTGGTGGTATTAAATTAGGAGCTGGCGGACTTATAAGAGCATATGGAAGTGCAGTCAGCCAAGTTATTAAAGAAATCGGACGTATCATATTATTAGATGCCATTCCGTTCGAAGTCACACTCGATTATGATCAAACTGGCCGCTTCGAACATGAATTACAACAAACAGATTATCAGCTTGTGGATACATCTTATACAGACAAAGTAACATATACAATTCACGTGATTGCATCTGAAGAAGATCATTTCATATCATTCTTGAATGAAATAAACCAAGGCAAATACGATTTAAACAAACAAGACATGATCGCTTTGCCATTTCCATATAACAAAGAAGAAGAACGCTAATCAAAAAATTAGCGTTCTTTCTTGTATCTTGTTCTTGTTAACAAGTTAAGGATAGGTCTATAGTTTGCATTGATAAGTCCTGTAAATTCTACGATTAGTTCTATTGTAATCAATATCATAACAAACATCATTAAGACGCCATATGGTGGTGATAAATAAAGTATTACACTTGATATACTAAATAGAATGGCTATCATATATATTAATATGACCGTTTGCCTATGTGTATAACCTAAATCGAGCAACTTGTGATGTAAATGCGATTTATCCGCTTGTACGATTGATTGACGATTATGTAACCTACGAATGACTGCAAATAACATATCTATAAATGGAACAGCAAGGATAACCATTGGGAAGAATAACGATATTAAGGTGATGTTTTTAAAACCTAATAACGATAACACACCAATGATATAACCTAGAAGTAATGCACCGCTGTCTCCTAAGAATATTTTTGCGGGATGTGAATTAAACACTAGGAATCCTAATAAAGAACCGATTAATACACTACAAATCATCATAATAAAAATGTTTTGTTGTAGAATTGCGATAAACCCTATCGTGATTAAAGCGATACAAGATATACCTGAAGCTAATCCGTCTAACCCATCTATTAAGTTTATTGCATTCATAACTGCAACTACCCAAAAAATTGTCATTGGAATACTAAATATCCCAAATTCTATTACAATGCCAAAAGGTAACGTAATAAAATCAAGTGTGACACCGTTTAAGACTACAATTAAAGAAACAGCTATTTGTCCTGCAAGTTTAATGAGTGGTTTCATATCATATAGATCATCAACTAAACCAATTAAATATATAACAATCGCACCTAATATAATAGGAATGATTTCATGTTCAACTGGTTTACCCCACCATAATCCGATAAGAAAAGATAATAAAATGACTGAGCCGCCTAATACTGATACGGGTTTAGTATGAACTTTCCTAACATTTGGCATATCTACAGCACCAATTTTTTTAGAAAGAACGATAACTAAAGGTGTTAGTATTAAACTTACAATCATGGATAGTAATATTAGTTGCAAAGTAAACATGGATTCACCTTCATTTTGTATTTGAAGCATTATTTTAATTTAAACATTACTTTTAGAATATCAAAATTTTTCTGTACATGCCATAAAAACAATAGTATACCACATATTTAAAGTCAAAGAATTCTACATCTAATCTGAACAAGAAATCGTTTATGTGAAAAAAGAAACTTTTTTAACAAAATAACCTGTTATACCGTGACAAACGTCACCTAATAGATTACAATATCATATGGCTTACTAAAAGAAGGATGGTGTTAAATGATACAAGCAATTATATTTAATATATCAGTAACTATTGCAGCATTTTATCTATACCATCGAATACAATATAACGAAACGAGAACTGTGACTTTTTCTCAAAATTATATCACCCTCTTAATGACAGGTGTTGCCATATTATTAATAACCAATCCCATACAATATCATGAACACGTTATTACATTAAGTTTTATACCGATACTTTTCTTAGGAAGATTTACTAATTTATTTTATTCCGTTGTGAGTGCAGGTATAGTATTACTTGTTGATATGTTCGTATTTGGAACACCCTTTTTAGATAATTTGCATTTGCTTATTATCGCAATTGTAGTTGGTTTCATAGGTCCATTTCTTAAACAAAGTGATTTCGTTAGTATTCAATTATTATATTTAATCAGCATCATTATTATTGCAATTACACTTATATTTTTAAATCCAGATTCATGGTTAAATGAGTGGTTGTTTCTTGTACCCGTTTCCTTTATCCTAAGTATTATAAGTGCAAGTGTTTATCGAGACATTTGGATCTTGAAAAATTTAATTTCAAGATATGAAAATGAAGAATCAGTTGATTACTTAACAGGTTTAGGAAATGTTAAAGAATTTGATCGTTATTTAAATAAGACAACTGAACAAATTACTGAAGAAAATCAATCTATGGCCTTATTATTAATTGATATTGACGGCTTTAAAGATGTGAACGATGCACATTCACATAAAGCTGGAGATGCTGTTCTCAAACAAATGTCACAATTATTGATTAATTATTTACCGAAAGATGTGAAAGCTTTTCGTAACGGTGGAGAAGAATTTTCAATTATTCTTGTCGGTGAAACGCTAGATAGCGCAATCAAACTAGCTGAAAGTATTCGTGACAGTGTGCAACGATCTACTTTCCATTTACCTAATAAAGAAACAATTAATTTATCTGTTTCTATTGGTGTAGGTTACTTGAGCGAAGAAGATAATAAATCTAAGCGTCGTGTGTTTAAAGATGCTGATGATATGTTACACGAAGCAAAATTACAAGGTCAAAACAAAGTAATGTTCAATCCAATTATTAAGTTATAAAATGAACATAGAATTGCCTATAGCAATTCTATGTTTTTTGTTGAATAGTTTTTATTTTGTCGATTTACATAAATTCAATGTGAAACTGGAGGTTAATATGGAAGAGATACAAGACTTCACTATTATAGATGAGAATAAAATAATTGATGTTGTCATGACAGCTGGCCGAATACTTTTAGAGAGTGGTGCTGAAACGTATAGAGTTGAAGATACGATGGCACGAATTGCGACGAGCTACGGCTTAGAAAATACCCATAGCTTTGTAACTTCCACTGCTATTATTTTCTCGTTAAATGACAGAACAAATACACGTCTTATAAGAATAGACGAACGCACAACAGACTTAGAAAAGATTTCATTAACAAATCAAATTTCTCGTAAAATCGCAAATAACGAATTATCGATAGACGAAGCTAAGTCTGAACTTATACATTTGCATCATGCAGCATTGCAATTTCCATTTTGGTTAAAAGTATTAGCTGCTGCTATTGCATCAGCCTGTTTTTTACCTATGTTTGGTGGTAAACAAGCAGAAGTAATACCATCATTTATAGCAGGTGGTACCGGATATTTAACAATGTCTATTGTACATAATACAATTAGAATCAAATTCTTTACCGAGTTTATTAGTTCATTAATTATCGCTACAATTGCAACCATTAGCGTTAATTTCTTTATTGGTGTTAATTTAAGCTTAATAACAATCGCTTCAGTAATGCCACTCGTACCAGGTGTACTCATTACAAATGCTATTAGAGACTTAATGGCTGGCCAATTACTTGCTGGTATTTCTAAAGGTGTTGAAGCGGCGCTAACAGCTTTCGCTATCGGTGCTGGTGTTGCCATTGTGTTATTACTAAGTTAAGGAGGTGCTTTAAATGTTAGATTATATATATCAAATTTTATTAAGTTTTACAGCAACGTTATTTTTCTCTGTCATTTTCAACGCACCTAAAAGACTTTTAGTAGCTTGCGGTATCGTTGGTGCAATGGGCTGGATGATTTACTCAATTTCATTAGACTTCGGTATAGATAAAGTTCAAGCTTCATTCTATGGTAGTTTCGCATTAGCTTTAATGAGCCATATTATGAGCCGTTATTATAAACGACCTATGATTATATTTATAGTTGCGGGCATCATTCCCCTAGTACCTGGTGGATTAGCTTATGACGCTACTAAAAATTTAGTCATAAACAATTATGATGTCGCAATCAATACTACATTACAAGCTACATTGATATCAGGTGCAATCGCATTTGGAATATTATGTTCAGAAATTATCTTCCAAATCTACATTCGTTCAAAGCGTTCTTTTGCTTCTCGTAAACAAAAGAGCGTATAATAAATAGCGTAAATAGATGTAAAAAGGGAGCGAGCAATTTGAAACAACGTCTAATTGAGCGATTAGAAAGATATGTAAAAATAGATACACAAGCTGATCCACATAGTCAAACTACACCATCTACAAAGAAACAGTGGGACTTAATCAACTTACTTCAAGACGAAATCAAAGATTTAAACCTTGAAGTAGAAGTAGATGACAAAGGCTATTTAATGGCAACTTTGCCGTCAAATACAGATAAAAAAGTACCTACTATAGGCTTATTAGCACATATCGATACATCTCCAGACTATAATGCATCAAACGTCAAACCTTTAATAGTCGAAAAATATGACGGTGAGGAAATTCGTTTAGGTGATTCAGAAAAAGTACTGAGTCCAAAAACATTTCCACAATTAAAAAAAGTAATCGGACATACTTTGATGACAACAGATGGCACTTCACTGCTCGGTGCAGATGATAAAGCTGGGGTTACCGAAATTATGGAAGCTATTATTTATTTAATGGAACATCCAGAAATTAAACACGGTGATATTAGATTTAGTTTTACACCAGATGAAGAAATTGGTAGAGGGCCACATCACTTTGATGTAGAACGTTTTAATGCAGATTTTGCTTACACATTAGATGGTAGCCTTGAAGGCGAATTACAATACGAAAGCTTTAATGCTGCATCTGCAGTAGTAGAAGTAAATGGCGTCAATGTACATCCTGGTTCTGCAAAAGACGTAATGGTAAACGCCAATACATTAGCAATGGCATTCAATGACCAATTACCTAGTGATGAAGCACCAGAACACACTGAAGGCTATGAAGGTTTTTACCATTTGTCAGATATGTCAGGCACAGTTGAAAAAGCAACACTTCAATATATAATACGAGATCATGATAAAGCTCAATTTGAGCGTAGAAAAAATCATTTACTAGATATAGCTAAGAATTTAAACCATAAATATAATAATGAACTCATTTCCGTTACAATCAATGATCAGTATTATAATATGGGTGAAAAAATCAAGCCGCTTCCTGAGCTTATTAACATACCAGAGAAAGTTATCCAATCATTAGGCATGTCCCCTATCATAGAACCAATACGAGGCGGGACAGACGGTTCACAACTTTCATATATGGGATTGCCAACACCAAACTTATTTACAGGTGGCGCAAACTTCCACGGACCATTTGAATATGCATCAATAGATGTCATGAAAAAAGCAGTCCACACGATTGTTGGTATAGTATCCGAATTTGAAAAACAATCATAAAAATAATCCGAGACATCAATGTCTTAGAAATTAAAAAAGAGCAGAAATTCATTTGTACAAATGAATTTCTGCTCTTTTTAATATCTGTCCGTTATTTATAATGAAGTCTTTACTAGTCTAAGTGATTGTGTTGTTAAGTGTCTTAACGCGATACCCATTTCTAAATCACTCATTGTATATTGGTCTTTGTTAAATACTTTAAACATTGCTGTCACATCTTGCTCTATATATTGATTGAACTTTTCATCTGTGGCACATATCGCAATATTTATTTTGTTGTATTTTTTACAGATTTCAGCTATTCTCACTGACGTTGTTTCCAACAGTTGTTGATTCGGTTTCAAGCCTTCACCAAATACAACTAAATCTGCTTGCTCTATTAATTGATCTAAATATGTCAGTTCATTTACAACATCCCCACCTGTTACAAGTTGAGCGTTCCATAAACTATTAAATAAAGCTGCTAAACCACTTCCTGATCCGCCACGTTCTTCTTTACCTAGTAATATTTTATGCTGACTTTTAAATAATTCACTTATATACCATAAAGCATTATCGATTGAAGTCGCATCTTCTGAAGTGATTTGATTCAATTCTAGTTCTTTCATAACACGGCTATTTTTACCGTAGTATTTAGACTCAAAGTCTGTAATCACTTTAATGTTTTTATTATTTAATCTTTTATCTAAATCATATAAATCAATTGTTCTAATATATTTAATCCATTTAGCACCTTTACTAATATCTACTAAGCTTCCTTCAGCATCGTAGAATTTAGCACCTAATGCTTGTAACATACCAAGTCCGCCATCGTAACTCGCCACATTACCTACAGATATCAACATTTCTTCACTATCTTCATTTAGTGCTTCTAAGATGACTTCCCCTAATCCATATGAAGATGTATTAAGCGGGTTCTTGACTTCTTCACTCGAAGTTAGGATATTCCCTGCCTCTACTACCGTTATATTTTTCTCTGTCACGACGTAAACAGATGATTTTGGTCTCATATCCGCATCATGATGATTCACTGAATATTTCGTGCCAGATTGCCATAATAATACTGAATCTATAACTTCTCTTTGTCCATTAAATAATGGAACTTGGACAATATCCGCTTCATTAAATTGAGACTTTATTGCTTCTTCGACAAATCGATTTGCATGGTAACTAGATAAAATACTATCAAACTCATCCATCGCAACTAATACTCTCATAATTTTCACCTCATGCTTTTTATCTTAATTCATTATACTGTTTTTTTGCGCAATTAACAAAAAACAAACAGTCTTTTGACTGTTTGCTTATTATTAGTATTACTCTTCTGCTTTCGATAAACTTGCTACTGTGATATTTTCATGACTCGCATCCCATTCAGCATTCCCGTTTACAAAATAAAATGCTTGCGGCGATTCATGTTTGACTCCAGTTTTGTCAGCTATATAATCAGACAATTCTCTTTCTTCTTGAACAATTACGTAATAACCGTCCATGTCTCTTTCATATAAGAATTTGTTAAATTGATCATATGCACTTGCTGAAATAGGACAAGTACTGCTGTGTTTCATAACAAATACGTTTGGATTATCATTGAGTACTTTTTCAAATTGATCGATGGAAGTTAATTTCACGACCATTTTAATTCACCTCTATCATAATTTAACCAATACAATTGAACACTATATCATTTATCCATTTATATGGCAAATTCTATTTTATTAATTATCTCTACCCGTAATCTACAATATTAACCACAACACAACTTTGGTATACTAGTTATATATTAAGGAGGTGCAAGATTTGTCCAAAAATACGACACCCATCCTTATTAAAAGATGGGGCATGATTGATACTATTAATGCATGTTTACTTATTATTTCTATCCTGTTTTTATTTGATTTTAAAAATCAACCTGCATTATCGTACATTCTTATCATCGCATTTACTATTTGGTTCATATCACTTGTTGGTAAAAACATCTATCTATCAAAGAACCGTAACGATAAAGAAACAATAAATAAAAAATAAATAAAAAACACACCGATTACACAAAACAATGTATTTGGTGTGTTTATTTGTTTAATCTTTCAATCGCTTTGTCGTATTTTTCATCTTTGCCTAGATAACTAAACTGAGAACTTACACCATTTGCTACTTGTACTTTTTGAAGTTTTTCTTCAATTATAATACCTTTTTTGCGTTCTTTATAGTAATTAATAAGCGTATAATACACTTCTATTTGAGCTTGTCTCATTTGGTTAACTCTTTTAGATGATATATTCGTTTGATTCAATGATTTCACATTTTTTGAAAATAGTGGAATAATCTCTTTTTCAATATAATCTGCTCTATCTTGAACATTTTGAGTTTCGTTTAAATATTTAGCTTTGGTACTTAACTCTTCACTATTTTTATCAATTACTGATACGAGCGCTTCATAATCTTCTTTGTCTTCAGGATTATTTTTAGCTAGCTTCGCATTTTTTTCAGCGTCAGATTTATTTTGCTCAAAAATATTTGTATATTCTAATATTTTTTCATTAGATTTAATAGATTGCTTAAATAATGAAATGTATTCATTTAACTCTGTTATTGTTTCTTCTTTCTTTTTCACGTTACTCATGTAAATATTATGAGCATCTTTAACTTCATTTGTGCTTACATTTATATTTTCAGCTTGTTTTCTAAGATCTTTAACTTCAGGTATAATCCGCTTTTCAAGCTTATCTTGAAGTTCATTCAACTCTTTACGTTTCTCAACTGTTACTTCTGTACCTATAAGTTGATCTAACTGGTTTAATCTTAATTCATCTATATCTTTAAGAATTGAATTTTCTTTTTTATAAATAGGTTTCATATCCCTTTTATACTTTTGAAGATCTGAATGTAATTCATTACTACAAGCTGCAATAATTAAGACAAGAACAAACATCATTAAATAAAGTAATTTAATTTTCATCATTGCACCTCTGCTTCCCTTGTATTATACATAATTTCATGGATAATGAAAATGTTATATTATATATTCATGTATGTGTTATAGAAAGGAGTACTTATGTTAAAACTTCCACAGCCCTTTATTCAATTACAATCATCAGATGATTTTAAACCAAAATTTAAAATGATTCAACAATTATTATTGGAACTGTTAGATTCGCCAGTGATAGCAGTCTATCACATAGGTGGCACTAAGCAAACACATTATTCTACTGAGCCAATTATTGATGTTCTTGTAACAGTAAAGTCGTTACATGACATTACGAGCTTAGACGAAAAAAGACTAAACTATCATCAAATATATCGATTGCATAATGGCTATCACAAAAAAATTATAATGGCTCAATTTCAAGACATGGTTGCGTTAAATCAAATTGCACGTTTACATATTGTTGAACAAAACAACCAAATGTTATATGATTATTTAACTGTAGAGGCACTTTTAACAAATGATACAAATATTATAAAGACTTTCGAATCATTTAAGATAGAGGCTTTACATAATTCTAGAAGTATTAAAGACTATGAAAACCAAAAACAAAAATGGTTTCAACAACTCATAAATAAACATAAAAAATAACCTATTAGCTTAAGATTATAAATCTTGATATAATAGTATTAAGCGCACAATAAAGAAAGGACGTCGTACGTTGGATAATCATACTATTTTGGAGGCGTTAACTACTTTCCTCCCTAAATCACTTATAAAGGTAGACGAGCCACTAAAAAGATATACATTCACTAAAACTGGTGGCAAAGCGGACTTTTATTTATCACCCACTTCACATATAGAAGTACAAAAGATTATAGAATTTGCATATAATAATCAAATTCCATTAACATTTTTAGGAAATGGTTCAAATATCATCATTCGAGATGGTGGTATAAGAGGCATTGTTATAAGCTTATTACAATTCAATCAAATAACCGTTAATAATCAATCCATTACTTGCGGAAGCGGCGCAGCTATTATTGATGTATCTAGACGTGCTAGAAATCATCATTTAACAGGTTTAGAATTTGCCTGTGGGATACCAGGTTCTGTTGGTGGAGCAGTATACATGAATGCTGGTGCATATGGCGGCGAAGTGAAAGATTGTATAGATTACATTAAGGCGGTAGATGATACAGGTCAATTACACGTCATTAAAGGTGAAGATTTAGAATTAGACTATCGTACAAGCATTGTTCAACGAAAACATTTAGTCGTATTAGAAGCAACATTCAAATTAAAAGACGGTGACATTAATTCAATTCAAGCAACTATGGATGACTTAACACAACGTCGTGAAGATAAACAACCATTAGAATATCCTTCATGTGGAAGTGTCTTCCAAAGACCACCTAATCATTTTGCTGGTAAACTTATTCAAGATGCAGGACTACAAGGTCATAGAATTGGTGGCGTAGAAGTATCTACTAAGCATGCCGGATTTATCGTGAATGTAGATAATGGTACAGCCACAGACTATGAAAACATCATTAAACATGTCCAAAGCGTAGTTAAAGAAAAATTTGACGTAGAATTAAAAAGAGAAGTAAGAATCATCGGAGAAAGATTAAAAGATTAAAAAAGACAAGCGATTAATTAATATCGCTTGTCTTTTTTACTTTTATTCTAAACCTTTAATGACTTCGTCTACTTGTTTTTCAGTTGTTCTTACGCCACCTGAAGCTAAGTACCATAATTCTGGATCAACATTAATGACTTTATCATTTTTAATAGCATCTACATCTTTAATGACATCATTTGATAATGCTTTGTTTGAACTTTCTTTACCACCAATAGCTTTACCTCTATCCATTGCATAAATGATACCTGGATTTTTCTCAGTAACATATTCATAACTGATTGGTTGTCCGTGGCCGCTTGCTTTAATATTTTTATCGACAGGTTTAATATCTAATACGTCATAAATTAAGCTACCAAATCGAGCACCTGGACCATATGTAGATAATTCACCTTCGTTAACTAATAAGAACATTGCTTTGTCGTCTACTTTTTTAGCTTTTGCTTTAGCTGTTTTCACTTTTTTATCTAAATCTGCATTTAATTCTTTTGCTTTATCTTCTTTATCAAAGATCTTACCTAAATTCGTCGTATTTTCTTCAACTGAATTTAATAAATCTTTATCATCTGCACCAACATATAATCTCGCTGCATCTGGAGCTGCTTTTTTCAATTCATCTTGTACTTCTGTACCAGCTGTACGGCCAGAGAACAAGATTAAGTCTGGTTGGATTTCAGCTATTTTATCATAGTTTACTTCTTTTACTGAACCAGTGTTAACAACGTCGTCACCTTTAAATGTATTTAAGAAGTCAGGTAATGATGCGCCACCTTCCCCTTTGGGAGCACCTTTAACTGTATCTTTTACACCTAAAGCTTCAACTGTATCTAAAGCACCATAATCTAATACAACTACTTTTTTAGGATTAACTGGTACTTTAACTTTTTCTTCGATATTTTTAGAATCACTGCCATCTTTCTTCTCACCGCGAACTTGATATTTCGATTGAATTTCTATTGTTTTTGACTCACTTTTAGTATCATCTTTTGATGATTTTTCCTCTTTGCTGCTTGAGTTACTTCCACATGCCACAAGTACTACTGATAATACTGCAATTAATATAAAACTGAATACTTTTTTCATTGACTATGATTCTCCTTCTGATTGAATGATGTAAAATGTGTCCAAAAACCTATCTGCCCATCTAATATCAAGCATCACTCCCTTCAATGTATGAAACTTAATCCATTACATCGCTAACGTTTTTATTTCATCTGCTTCAATGTATTCATTATCAAAATAAACGCATATACGTTGACCATTAATTTCTTCTATTTTAATATCTAAATCATAAATATCACTCAATACTGGTTCATTGATAACCTCATTTTTAAGGCCTGCTATTTCTACTTTACCTTCTTTAATCGCAATAATTTTATCCGAGTAACAAGATGCAAAATTAATATCGTGTATCACAATCACAATCGTTTTGTTCATTTCTTTAACAAGTCTTCTTAAAATTTTCATAATTTGTACAGAATGTTTCATGTCTAAATTATTTAATGGTTCGTCTAATAATATATAATCTGTATCTTGAGCGATTGTCATCGCAATATATGCTCTTTGTTTTTGCCCACCAGATAACTCACCTAAATATTTATTTTGAATGTTCGTTAATCCTAAATATTCTAATGCTTTATCAATCATGATATGGTCTTCTTTTTTTAATTTACCTTTTGAATAAGGAAATCTACCAAAACTCACAAGTTGTCTTACAGAAATCTTAAGTTCTGTATGGTTCGTTTGTTTTAAAATAGAGAGCTTTTTAGCAAGTTCATTACTTTTCATTGAAGAGATATCTTGGTTATCTATTTTAATATTACCTTCATCTGTTTCAATCAATCGGCTAACCATAGCTAAAACCGTACTTTTCCCAGCACCATTCGGTCCAATAAAAGAAGTGATTTTACCTTTTTCAATTTCTATATCAACGTCATCAACGACTTTGCTCTGATGATAAGCTTTTGTTAAACCTTGAACTTTAATCATGCTACATTACGCTCCTTTAAAATTAAGAATATAAAGTAAATACCGCCTATAAAGTTAATCATGATACTAATTTCTGTGTTTCCTTCAAATATGTGTTCGACTACCCATTGACCTAAAAACAAACTGATCCAACTTATGAGTATAGAAGCTGGCAGTATATATTTGTGTTCAAATTCTTTCATAAACTCATGTGCTAAATTAACGACGAGTAGACCTAAAAATGTAATAGGACCTACAAGCGCAGTTGAAATTGTAACAAGCAATGCAACCATAACCATGAGCCATCTCGTCACATTCATATAATTAACGCCAAGATTGATGGCATGATCTCTTCCTAATGACAATACATCTAAATATGGCTTAATCTTAAATGCTATTACAATCATGATTAAAAGTGCTGTACCTGATATTACGAGCAACTTTTCATTAATAGCACTAAAACTTGCAAACATTGCACTTTGTATAGATAAAAATTCTTCAGGATCAATCATCATTTCAATAAAGCTAGATAAACTAGAGAAGAATGTACCAAACACAATACCTAATAATAATATGAAGAATACATTCTGGTCTTTAGATCTAAATAATATTTGGAATAAAAACAAACTAAATAAAATCATGCCGACAAGCGTAATTATAAAATTCAATTGATAGTTTAATACAATTGTCGAAGTTGAACCAAATACAAATATTAAAGAAGTCTTAATAAACATATATACAGCATCTAAACCTATAATAGATGGTGTTAAAATCCTGTTATTCGTAATCGTTTGGAAAACTACTGTAGACACCGCAATACTTCCACCTACTAATAACATAGCAATTACTTTTCTTACACGCCCCGTTAATTGATACTCTAGAATATTTGGATTAATATTATAAAACAAATACAATGCTGCAATCAGTAGTGTTAATACAGATAAAAGGATTAATTTATGTACAGGTGATAATTTATTGAGCATTTCTTGATCGTCCTTTCATCAGCATTACTATAAAAATAAAACTACCAATTACACCAATCGTTAATCCAATTGTAATTTCATAAGGGAAAATGATGAGTCTACCTAATACATCACAAATCATAACAAACAATGCGCCGAAAATAGCTGTATGTGGAAGTGCATTTTTTAAATGATCACCTCTAAACATTGATATTAAGTTTGGAATAATCAATCCTAAGAAAGGCATCATCCCAACTGTTACAACAACGAGCGCGGTAATAATTGATGCGATAATCAACCCGATATTTACGACTTTTTGATAATTAAGTCCTAAGTTCACACTAAAATCTTTACCCATTCCAGCAATCGTAAATTGATTTGCAAATATAAATGCAAGAATCAATAACGGAATACTTATATATAAAATTTCATATCTACCACTTGTAATAATTGAAAAATTACCTTGCATGAAATTCCCTATACTTTGCACAGCATTCGTTCTTAAAGCAACAAAAGATGAAAAACTAGAAACAATATTTCCGAGCATAATACCAACTAGTGGAATGAATATGACATCTTTGAATTGAATTCTTTGTAGAATTTGCATGAATAACATTGTTCCTAACAAACTCAACAATGTAGCAAATAGTAATTTAACTAATATATTTGCCTCTGGAAAAGCAATTAATGAAATTAAAATACCTAATCTAGCCCAGTCCATTGTTCCAGCCGTTGTTGGTGAAACAAATTTATTACGCGTGAGCTGTTGCATAATAAGCCCACAAATTGCTAAAGAGCTACCCGAAATAATAATACTCACTGTTCTTGGAATCCTACTCGATACTAATATATTTTTTTGTTCATCAGATAGATTAAATATATGTAAAGGTTTTACCTCAGAGACACCTATAAAAATCGAGAAAAATGTTGCGATTACTAATAATATAGCTAAAACATCTAAACGCATTAAAAACTTTCCCATGTCACACCCTACTTCTCATTAGTTGATAACGATTATCATTATCTCTATTGTAATGAAGAATAAAATTAAATGCAATGCTATTTTAAAAAAAGAGCAATGGAATTATATTCCACTACTCTTTAATAATTATTTAATATTAATATTTTGATTAGGCATTGTATGTTGATCCCTAGCTGTAACATGGCTCGTTACATTGTATTTACCAGCTTCTTTAAACTTATATTTCAAAGTATATACGCCATCTTTATTTTCTTTAACTTTCTTCATTTCAGAAGAAGCCTTGTCCCCATCTTTAACAATTTCAAACATTACTTCATCTGCATCTTTAACCTTTTCATCCCCAAGTTTAACTTCCGCTGATAATTCAACTTCTTCTCCACTCTTAGCTTCTTTAGGCACATTTAAAGCTACTTCCAAAGCTTGAGGTTTATCAGAAGACTTATGTTCTGAATGATTATGCTCATCTTCCTTCTTATCATTTCCACATGCAGCAAGCACAGAAATTATTAATACCGTTAAAATACTTATCACAATTCTTTTCATGAGTAAAATCCACCTTTCATGCTATTACACTCATTATAAACAATAAATCCATTTTAAATTCAATAAATAATGAAAAATATGTTAACTTTTTAACCCCTATCAATTATAAAAGATCATTTAAGACGAAGTGTGCAAACAATATAGTAAAAAGAGCGTAAACTCTTATTTTCGAAGAATTTACGCTCTTTTATATTAATCTAGGATGTTAATGTCCTAAACTTTTATTTTTCATCAAAGACGAAGTCGTCATCTGTAAGTGATTCTACGTTTAATGCTATTACGTAACCGTCACCTTTAACACTGAAGAAGTCATGGTTCTTAGTGCTTGTATTTAAAGCATTCTCTATAATCGGATTGAATGCTTTTTCTTCATAGTAAGGTTCGAATCCTAAGTTTGCTAATGCTTTGTTGGCATTATATGTTACATAGTTCATTACGTCATTCGTTAATCCTATTTCATCGTACAACATTTTAGTATATTCGTATTCATTTTTATATAGTAAATCAAGCATACGATACATTTCTCTATCAGCTTTAATTTGTTCGTCTTGTGAAAGTTCATTTTTCAGACTTTGTGCATCTAATCCTGTAAACACACCATGAATCGATTCATCTAATAATATTTTACGAATAATTTCACCTGAAGTTGTCATACGACCTTGTCCAGCTAAATATAAAGGATAATAGAAACCTGAGTAGAATAAGAATGTTTCTAAGAACACACTTGATACCCTAGCCATATATTGATCATATACAGAAGCTTCTTTAGTCCACAGTTTATGGTAGTTTCCTACAATTATATCTGATTTGTATTTTAGATGTGGTTCTTCTACAACCCATGTATCTAATAGTTCGTTTGTTTCGCTAGATGGTAACAATGTTGTGAATATATGAGAATAACTTTTCGCATGTACTTGTTCCATCATGCCCATAAATGAATACACAGCTTTTTTACGTAAATCGCTCGTGTGCATCATTATTAGTGGCATTCCATCATCTGCTTGATGTGTATCTAAACCTGTAAGTCCTGCCAATGCTTTTTTAAATGCATTTTTTTCAGGTTCTGTAAGTGTTTCCCAACTTGCTATATCTTTAGATACTTTAAATTCTGATTCAACCCACATTTGTGAGATGTTTTGACGCCAGAACATATTTGTCATATCTTCTTGTGTATTCCAATTTACTGCCTTCATGTTAGATCTCCTATCTTATTAAAATGATTAAATTGAGCAACTTGTACATTCTTCAACACTTAATAATTTATTACGTGTATAGTAAAGTGATTTCAAACCTTTATGGTGAGCATATACATATAATCTTGAAAGTTCACGTGTAGAAATTTCTGAATTAACATATAAGATTGTAGAAATACCTTGGTCTACGTGCTCTTGAATTGTTGCAATTAAATCAATTAATTTCATTTGATCTGTATTAAATGCTGATTTGTAATACCACATCGTTTCTGGTGATAAGAATGGCATTGGATAGAATGTTTCTGCATTACCATATGTTCTTCTTTCAATTTGGTCTACGATAGGCATTACTGAACTTGTAGCATTTTGCACATATGAAATACTTTGAGTTGGTGCAATAGCAAGTCTGTACGCGTGATATAATCCATTCTCTTTAACCGCTTCTGCTAATGCTTTCCAATCTTCAGCTGTTGGAACGTCAATGCCTTCAAATAATGCTGTAACATTATCAAATTGTGGTTTAATATCATTTTGAATGTATTTTTCAAAATATTTACCTGAAGCATAATCAGATTTATCGAAATCAACATACGTTTCTTGTCTTTCTTTCGCAATTTCCATTGAACGTTGAATAGAATAGTAATTCATAGTCATAAAGAATACATTAGCAAAGTCTTTTGCTTGCTCAGACTCATAGCCAATTTTGTTTTTAGCTAAATAACCATGTAAATTCATAACGCCTAAGCCAACTGAATGTAATTCACTGTTCGCTTTTCTCACACCTGGAGCATTTTTAATTTCTGTATCATCAGAAACAACTGTTAATGCGTCCATTCCGATATGAACTGAATCTTTAAATTTCTTAGATTCCATTACATTCACGATATTTAATGATCCTAAGTTACATGAAATATCACGTTTAATTTCATCTTCTGTTCCGTAATCATTAATAATAGATGTCTCTTGTAATTGGAAAATTTCCGTACATAAGTTACTCATTTTAATTTGACCAATATTTGCGTTCGGATGTACTTTATTCGCATTGTCTTTGAACATCAAATAAGGATAACCTGATTGTAATTGTGTTTGCGCAATTGTATTGAGCATATCACGAGCGTCTTTAGCTTTTTTAATAACATTAGGATTTGCAACAAGCTCATCATAATATTCATCAAGGTTAATATCGTCTAGCGTTACACCATATTCACGTTCAACAGTGTGAGGTGCAAACATATAGAAATCTTTACCTTCTTTAGCAAGATCAAAGAATTTTGAAGGAACGATTAAGCCTGTAGATATTGTTGAAAGTCTAATATCTTCATCAGCGTTAACTTTTTTAGTATCTAAAAATTCTAGTACGTCATAGTGGAAGATGTTTAAATAAACTGCACCTGCACCAGGTCTTTGACCAAGCTGATCAGCATAACTAAATCCACCTTCTAATGATTTCGCAACTGGAAGTACGCCTTTAGCTACCCCTTTAATGCCTTTGATTGCTTCACCACGAGCACGTAATTTAGATAAATTAATAGCTACACCGCCACCAATTTTACTCAATTGTTTAGCAGTTGAATCGATAAAGTTAATTGAATTTAAACTATCATCTGCTTCTAGTAAGAAACAACTGACTAACTCACCACGTCTTGCTCTACCAGCATTTAAGAATGTTGGTGTTGCAGGTTGAATACGTTGTTCGATCATACCTTCAACAAATTGCTTAGCTTGTTTAACATTACCTTTAGCTAAATATAGCGCCACAATAATAACGTGTTCTTTATATGTTTCTAGATATTCGGATTTATCATTAGTCTTTAATGCATAATCTTTGAAAAATTTACTTGCTGACATATAACTTGCAAATTGAAAAGGAATTGAATCTGCAAACTGGTTGATCTCTTTAAGTGATTCTTCACTGTATTCTTTAAATAAATCATAATAGAAGTCTTGATCAACTAAAAAGTGCAAGCGTTCCATTGGATCATTAAATTGGATTGTTTTTTCTGCTATTTCTTCTAAATATACTTCTAAAGCTTCTTGATCTTTTTCAATATCGAAAAAGCCGTCTTCTCTTCTTTTAGTTACTTTATTGTTTAATTCAATATGATTTTTCTGTTGTTTGTTGATCATTTTCATAGAGATTAACCACCTTTTCTTTAAATTCATCTGCTATTTCTTGGTTACCGTGTAATTCAAATTTCATCAATAAAGGGACATGATATTTATTCGCGATTTCTTCACTTGCTTTCGCGAAATTCTGTCCCCAATTTCTATTTCCACTACCTGCTACCGCTCTAAGATGTTGATGATTTACATTCAAGAAATCTTGCACAGTGTCAGGTACTTGGCCGAATCCAATTGTACCTGTAACCATTATAAATGGTTCGTTTATTACATTTGTTTTGTTAGCCTCAGTGAGAGCCATTGTATCAGACAATCCAGCCCTCTGAATGAACCGTCTTACATTACCTGTTAAAGAGTAATAAATTATCTTCATAAACTTTCACCTACCACATATATATACTTAACAAATTGTATTTATAAAATTAAAAATACAAAAATTTTAACACTTTATTCATTTTTGTACTAAATGTGCAAAACACAAGATATAGTGTTCAATTTCTTATGCACATACTATATTGTGTGTTTTATTATAACACTATAAATGATTCATAACACTTATAATACCTTAATTTTTATAAAAAAATAGGCTTGACTTTCCTACATCTTCTAATAAACATTGCTATATCAACATTTAAAAATATCTTTCATTTAAAATTTATATTTAGAATCCAAATGCGTTAACAAGACATATACTTTTTAAAGTGAATTATGATAATATATGTTCATTGATAAAAATTGGAAGGTGTATAAATGAACTCTACAGTTAAAGGAATAATAGCCATACTCATTTCATCAATAGGATTTAGTTTAATGGCTGTATTCTTCAGACTTTCTGGTGACTTACCGGTTTTTCAAAAATCACTCTTTAGAAACCTTATTGCGATGATTGTACCCATTTACTTCGTTATCAAATTTAAAGCACCCTTTTTCGGGAAATTAGAAAACCAACCATTGCTTATATTACGTTCCACACTTGGTTTAATTGGTGTGTTGCTCAATATTTATGCAATCGATCATATGGTTTTAAGTGATGCAGACATGTTAATGAAATTAAATCCATTCTGGACTATACTACTTTGTGCATTGTTTTTAAATGAAAAAGCTCGGAAATATCAAATTATTGCAATGGTTGTTGCAATTGCAGGTGCACTTTTCATCATTAAACCTACATTTGATTCAGATACAACCCCTGCAATTATCGGATTACTATCAGGTATTTTTGCTGCTGGCGCGTACACAGCTTTAAGACCATTAGGACAACGCGAAAAATCTTATACAACAGTTTTTTATTTTTCATTCTTTTCAACAGTCGCATTAATCCCATTTGTCATATTTACATTTGAACCGATGACGACATCACAAGTTATCATATTGTTAATGTCGGGTGTGTTCGCAACAATTGGTCAGTTTGGCATAACAATCGCATATAGTTTTGCCGCTGCTAAAGATATTTCAATATTTGTATATGCATCTGTAATATTTAGTGCTTTACTCGGTTTCATCATATTTAAAGAGGTACCCGATTTATTAAGTTATCTAGGATATATCATTATATTCCTTGCAGGCTATTATATGTTCAGAAAAGCTCAAAGAAATCCAAAACCGAAACAATCCATTTCAAAAGGAGAATCACAATGTCAGAGGGAAGAAATAAAGAAGAATTAAAAGATATCACATTATTAGGGAATCAAAACAATCAATATCATGATCAATATACGCCAGAGGTTTTAGAAGTGTTTGACAACAAACACCAAGGTAGAGATTACTTCGTTAAATTTAATTGTCCAGAATTCACATCATTATGCCCAATCACTGGACAACCGGATTTTGCTACTATTTATATTTCTTATATTCCAAATGTAAAAATGGTAGAATCTAAATCTTTAAAATTATATCTGTTTAGCTTTAGAAACCATGGAGATTTTCACGAAGATTGTATGAATGTCATTATGAATGACTTAATAGAATTAATGGACCCCCATTATATAGAAGTTTTAGGTAAATTTACGCCACGAGGTGGCATTTCAATTGATCCTTATACGAACTACGGTAGACCAGATTCAAAGTATGAAAAAATGGCAGAATATCGCATGATGAATCACGACTTATATCCTGAAAATATAGATAACAGATAATTCATATACCACATCCCTTTATTGCGGATGTGGTTTTTTACTACATAACATTTACATTTTTCACATATATAGACATATTAATCATCTGTAAAAGAAAACGCTTACAAAATTAAATATTTTTTAAATTACGTGTAACCCTTGACGCTACTGTATTTAATTATTTTAAATAATCACTATTGTATGAATATTGTTAATCTTTAACTTGTGTTTATTTTACGAAACGATTACAATTTAACATGTGCTAATTTTAAGTACATCTAAAAAATGAATACAGTTTATTATGAGGGGAAGTAAAAAATGGGTAACAAACATTATACTAAAGAGGAAATTATCCAGAGTACACCGCGTACTGGTTTCTTTGGCCATCCTAAAGGCTTATCAACATTGTTCCTAACTGAATTTTGGGAAAGATTTAGTTATTATGGGATGAAGGCTATTCTTGCCTACTACATTTACTATTCAGTAGCAAAAGGCGGATTTGGCATTGATCAAGGTTTAGCACTTCAAATTGTATCTATCTACGGTGCACTTGTTTATATGAGTGGTGTCATTGGTGGATGGATTGCTGATAGAATTACAGGTACACGACATGCATTATTCTATGGTGGAATACTCATCATGATCGGTCATGTTCTATTATCACTACCGAGCAATTTCACTTTATTATTAGTCGCACTTTTATTCTTAATCATTGGTACAGGACTATTGAAACCTAACATTTCATCAACTGTTGGTTTATTATATGAGAAAAATGATCCAAGATTGGATTCAGCATTTACAATTTTCTACATGTCTATCAACTTAGGTGCATTACTATCACCACTATTAATCGGTTGGTTACAAGTTAACGTTGGTTTCCATGCTGGTTTCGCAGTAGCGGCAGTAGGTATGTTTCTCGGTTTAATCATTTATTTCTTAACAAACAAGAAATATTTAGGTCTAGCTGGTATAGAAGTACCGGATCCGTTAAATTCAGAAGAAAAGAAAAAAATCACAAAAATCGTTGCAATTGTCGTTGTAGTCATCGCAATTGTCTGCGTTATTCTAAGTATATTTGGTCAATTAACATTACCGAACTTTGCGAACTTCATTTCAGTTCTAGGTGTTCTATTACCAATTTATTACTTTATAAAAATTACTGTAAGTAAAAAGACGGAAGATTACGAACGTACACGTGTGTATGCGTACATACCATTATTTATAGCTGCAGTAGCGTTTTGGATGATTCAAGAACAAGGTTCTACAGTATTAGCACAATTTGCAGATACTAAAACACAATTAAGTATGGCTAAACTAACTGGTGGTGCAATTGATTTCAACATACCAGCAGCTTGGTTCCAGTCACTTAACCCGTTCTTCATCATTCTATTCGCACCAATATTCTCAATCTTATGGGTTAAACTAGGTAAGTTCAATCCACCTACTGTTTATAAGTTCTCTATTGGTGTATTCTTAGCAGGTCTTTCATATATCATTATGGTTGTACCTTTATCAAGTGATTCATCATTAATTAACCCAGTATGGTTATTCGCAAGTTTCTTACTAGTAACACTTGGTGAACTTTGTATCTCACCAATCGCTTTATCAACAACAACAAAATTAGCACCAAAAGCATTTACAGCTCAAATGATGAGTGTTTGGTTCTTATCAAATGCTATGGCACAAGGGTTAAATGCTCAAATGGTTAAAGTTTACACGAGTATAAGTTCTAACGATTACTTCTTATACTCAGGTATTTTAGCAATTATTATAGCTATCTTACTTCTAGTAGCTAGTCCAAAAATCAAAACATTGATGGGCGGCATAAAATAGAACTTATCACGAGACTGGGACATAAATATCCATTCTCAAAATAGAAGATCACTTCATTAGGTAAACCTAGTGAAGTGATCTTTTTATATTTTAATATCTTACGATTTTGCTTGTGCATACTTGCCTGGGGGTATGGCTCGAGCCTGTAGTCGAGCGTGTCATACTATTCCCCCGGACGTCCGCACTTTGCAAAATCGTGGAGGAAAGATTATAGAGATTTTTTACTATTTATCATGTGGAGCCTGACTTGATAAATTCACGGATAAATCGCACGAAGACTCAGAAGATATTGTGCGTTTCTGGTAAATTCACGGGTAAAACGCACGAAGACTCAGAAGACTGAAAATGTTTCACAAGAAAACATACGCATTATAAAAAGTGATTCTGTATGTTACTTTCCTTTTTAATATAATTATTTTTTGATTATTCAAAATTTTAGAACTTATTAAAATTTTATTGAATTTTATAATTTATAGAGTTAAAATGTTCTTTAAACTTACCTAATTGGGTGAAGTTTAGAAAGGAAGCGATTTTTTATGAGCAAAATGACGCGAGAGGAAATGGTAGAAACTGTTCCTCAACATGGGTTTTTTGGTCATCCACGTGGATTAGGCATATTATTCTTTGTAGAATTCTGGGAACGTTTTAGTTATTACGGGATGCGTGCGATTTTACTGTATTATTTATACTTTTCTGTTAGTCAAGGTGGGCTTGGATTAGATAAAATCACAGCGCAACAAGTTATGTCAATGTATGGTTCACTCATATTTATGACTGGTATATTAGGTGGATGGGTTGCCGATAGATTACTTGGTTCACGTCGATCATTGATGTACGGAGCCGTACTTATTATGTTAGGCCACGTAGTATTATCATTACCATTTGGTTTAGGTGCATTTTTAATATCTATGATTCTTATTATCGTAGGTTCAGGATTAATGAAACCGAATATTTCAAACGTTGTTGGAGGTTTGTACCACAAGAGCGATAATAGACTGGATGCAGGGTTCGTTATATTCTACATGTCAGTTAACATGGGCGCCTTAATATCACCACTTATTATTGACAAAGTGCGTGTTAGTATAGGATTTCATCAAGGTTTCTCTATCGCAGCATTTGGTATGTTATTAGCTTTAATAGCTTATGTACTATTCCAAAGAAAAAGTCTTGGAGAAGTTGAAAATCATCCTTCTAACCCTTTAAATCATAAAGAAAAGCTGAAATATTCTAAAATATTTACATATAGTGCGATAGGTATTGTTATCCTTTTAGGTATATTATATTCAATTGGACAGCTTACATTTAATTCAATTAGTTTAATCGTATTAATAGTCGGTATCGTTGTACCCTTTATATATTGGGCAATTATGTATCGCAGTCCAGATATCGATGGCACTGAACAATCAAGACTGATAGCATATATACCGCTTTTCTTAGCTTCAGTATTATTCTGGAGCATTCAAGAACAAGGTTCGAACGTACTTGGGGTATTTGCTCAAGAGCACACTCAATTAGATTTAAATGCATATGGTATTAACTTTGTTATACCAGCAGGTTGGTTCCAATCTATAAATCCTTTCTTCATCGTTATATTTGCGCCAGTTATTTCATTCTTGTGGCAAAAGTTAGGAAAATACAATCCATCTACACCACTTAAATTTGTAATTGGTTTAACATTTGCAGGTATTTCATTTATTGCTATGATGATTGCAATGTCCATGCAACAAGCAGAACTGATGAATCCAATATGGTTAATATTTAGCTTCTTCTTATGTGTAATCGGAGAACTGTGTTTATCACCTACTGGATCAAGTGTGTCTGTTAAACTTGCACCAAAAGCATTTTCAGCACAAATGTTAAGTCTTTGGTTCTTAACAAACGCAACAGCACAAGGTATTAACGGTCAACTCGTTAAACTTATAGAACCATTAGGACAACAAAATTACTTCGGACTAATTGGTGCAATTGCAATTGTCGTGGCATTGATTGTATTAGCCATGACACCAAAGATCAAAAAACTTATGCAAGGTATACACTAGTACAACATAAAAATACGACATCAGCTCATTGAGCTTGATGTCGTATTTTTTATTTATTTTGATGATTCTGATACAGTTTCATGATGTTTAGAGTACTCGCCGTTCTCACCTAAGAAATATTCTTCTACTTCTTGCCAGTTTTGAACTTTTGGCCATTTATCATACTCAGCATTGTGATCAGCAGCATACATAATAGCGTGGTTATTAAAGCTTTCTAATTGTTTAGGGTTGTCATCAATTAGATAGTCAGTATTGACGATGCCTTTATCACCGCAGAACACAAAATGTTGTGGTGATAAAAATGGCATATGTTCTCTTAGCCAATCATATTTGTCAGCAAATGAAGTTGGTACGTCCATTGCCGCAGTGACAATATATACGTCATAATATTCATTTAATTTTTGAACGACTTCAATCGCATTCGAAAATACTTCTAAATCTCTGAAGAAGCCATCCTCTCTTAAAATACTCGTAAGAACACCTTGGTGCTCTGGCATCATATTACGTATTTTTGTACCTTTAAGTTCTTCCATTGTTACATTTGAAGCAGTTTCTTCATTGTAACGTCTTAATAATTTTTTAATTGTGTCAGCTAGAACTTCATCCATATCAATACCGATTGTTTGCTTCGTCATTATACCTACTCCTTTATATCTATCAATGTCTACTAGTATATCAAAGAAATTAATGACTTTCCTTTTTTATGAATTATGCGTTTCAAAAAATGTTTCTAATACTTTTAACATTTTATCATTATGTTCACTAAAACCCATCGTAATTCGAACGCCATTTGGAAATGGTCGTGTAATAAATCCTTCTTTGATTAAATAATCATATAATACTTGAGGCTCTTCAGTATTTACATATATAAAATTCGTTTGGCTATCATAAATATGTTCTTTGAAAGAAGCATTTAAAAACTTCTCTATTTCTTGACGATTTTTTTGTGTCATTTCTTTTAAATAAGTTTGGTCTTTTATCGCTGCATCTGCTGCAACTGCAGATAAAGATGTTACGTTAAAAGGCAGTCTCACGATATCTAATTGATCTAATAAAGACTCATTCGCTATCGCATACCCTATACGCTGTGAAGCTAGTCCATACGCTTTAGATAACGTTCTTAACACAACTACTTGGTTATATTTTGATAACAGTTCTAAACTGTTTGGGATATCGTCAGCAACTGCAAACTCTATATACGCTTCATCAATTAACACAATAATGTCATCAGGCACTTTTTTAATAAAAGATTCGATGGCATCATGTGAAAGATATGTACCAGTAGGATTATTAGGATTACATATCCATATTAATTTAGTTTTGTCTGTGATTTGATCATACATAGCATCTAAATCAAAATAACCATCTTTAAGTGGCGTTGTTTTAACTTGTGCACTTTCAATAATGGCATGATGTTTATACTGTCCAAACGTCATATCACTTGTTAATATTTCATCGCCAGGCTCTAAGACAGTTCTTGAAATAATCATAATGACTTCGTCTAAACCTGAACCGAAAAAGATTTGTTCTTTTTTTACATTGAGGAATGTGCTTAATGTTTCTTTCACTTCAAACTGTTTCACTTCTGGATAATAGAATAATTCGTCTAAATTATTTTTAATGGCTTCTTTTACTTTTGGTGAAGGACCATATAAATTTTCATTTGAAGCAAGCTTGACCATTTCTCCATCTATGCCATACTTTCCTTTTAATTGTCTCGGTGATAAACCCGGTTGATATGCCTGTAATTCACTTAACTGTTGCTTCATAATCTAAGACCTCCAAATTGAAATATAAAAAACGGTAAATCGAAATTTACCGTTTTGTAATTTATTAGTATTATAGACCTAATCATTTTCATAAATCAATGGTATTTAGCTAATCAAATCATTCTTCTCTAAATATTCTTTTGCAACTTGATAAGCGTCTTCATCTTTAATCGTTACTCTATAATTCATTTCTTGCATCTCTTCATCCGAAATTTTACCTTTTAGTTTATTCATAGCTTTAACGACATCTGGATGCTCTTTCACAGTTTCTTTCTTCATTAAAGGTGCACCTTGATATGGTGGGAATAGCTTTTTATCATCTTCTAAGACGACCATTCCATATTCTTTAAGTTCAGCATCTGTTGAATATGCATCAATTAAATCAATGTCGTTACTTTCAAGTGCTTGATATCTTAACTTAGGTTCCATTGTTTTGACATCTTTAAAGTTCAAGTCGTATTTTTTCTGAACACCTTTGTATCCATCTTCACGATCATTAAATTCTAATGTGAAACCAGGTCTAATATCATCTTTAACTTTATCCAAATCAGAAATCGTTTTAATATTATGCTTTTCTGCATACTCTTTTTTAACAGCTAAAGCATAAGTATTGTTATATTTCATCGGTTCAAGCAACTGCATGTCGAATTTTTTGTCTAGACTATTGTTAGCTTGATTATAGACATCTTCTTCAGTCGTTGATTCCGGCGTTTCTTTAGTCAATTCTCCTAAAACTGTTCCTGTGAATTCTAAATAACCGTCTATTTCATCAGACTTTAATGCATTAAACAAGAATGATGTTTTACCCATCCCTGCTTTTACTTCTACCGTATTATCAGTTTCTTCTTCTATTAATATTTTGTACATATTCGTAATCACTTCTGGTTCAGACCCTAGTTTGCCAGCTAAAGTAATTTTGTCACCTTTTTGGGCAAATAGAGGTATTGTAACAGACAGTAAGAAAATGATTAATATCGTCCCTAAAATAATTAACGATTTTTTGTATGAAATTTTCTCTAATATTCTTAAAAAGACATCAAAGAAAATTGCTAATATTGCAGCTGGAATCGCACCTAACAATATTAATGAGGTATTATTTCTATCGATACCTAAAAGAATTAAATCTCCGAGTCCACCAGCGCCAATTAACGCTGCTAAAGTCGCAGTACCAATGATGAGTACCATAGCAGTTCTAATACCAGCCATCATAACAGGCATAGCAAGCGGTAATTCAACTTTAGACAACCTTCGTCCTGTTTTCATACCAATGCCTCGTGCCGCTTCAATAAGTGATGGATCGACTTCTTTAATACCGGTATATGTATTCCTTAAAATTGGCAATAATGCATATATAACAAGTGCAATAATTGCAGGAAGACGTCCGATCCCAAACAATGGAATCATTAAACCTAGCAATGCTAGTGATGGAATTGTTTGTAACACAGCAGCTATATTAATAATAACTTCTGCTAATTTTTTAGTTTTAGTAAGTAATATACCGAGTGGCACTGCGATCACAACAGCTATTAACAACGCAATAAATGACAGCTGTATATGTTCTAATAATGTCTCTAATAATTGACCTTTTCTGCTTGCAAGCGTTTCGAATAATGCATTCATTATGAAACACCTCTATTCTTTTCAGCCAAATAGCTAAATACATATTGTCTTGTCACAATATGGCTAGGAACATTGTCCCCTTTATCCATGATGATTGCTTCATGTTCAGCTAATAATCCATATACGTCATCAATCGTGTGAGATGGTTCTACTTTTGGATACTGTTCAATGGATTCTATATGTACTTCTGATATAGGTTGTGCAATATCACCGAGTTTAACTTGTTTCAATACATGTGTATCTACATTACCAATAAATGATTTTACGAAATCATTTTTAGGTCGGTGTATAAAGTCTTCTGTCGTTCCAATTTGTTCTATATGACCTTGATTTAACAAACAAATGCGGTCTCCCATTTTCATTGCTTCCTCAATATCATGCGTTACAAAGACGATTGTTTTTTTAATTTTAGATTGTAGCTTTAACAAATCATCTTGTAAATTCTTTCTGCTTAATGGATCCAATGCACTAAATGGTTCATCCATTAATATAACAGGCGGATCTGCAGCAAGCGCACGTATCACACCTATACGTTGTTGTTGTCCACCAGATAGTTCTCTAGGATATCGATCTCTAAATGTATCGGGTTCTAAACCTACCATGTTTAATAATTCATCTACTCGATTAGCGATATCTTTCTTTTTCCATTTTTTCATTTCTGGAACTTGCGCGATATTTTCTTTAATCGTCATGTGCGGAAACAGCGCGATTTGCTGAAGTACATAGCCTATATCCCATCTCATTTCTGAAACGTCATAATCGCTAATTTGTTTATCGTTAAAATATATATACCCTTCCGATAATGGTATAAGTCTGTTAATCATTTTAAGTGTAGTCGTTTTCCCGCAACCTGATGGTCCAATTAGAACAAAAAATTCACCTTCGTTAATGTTGAAACTCACATTATCTACTGCTTTTTTATCCCCGTATATCTTTGAAACAGCTTCAAATTTGATCATTCATAGACACCACATTTCTATTTATTGTCTGTAACGCATTTTACTCTTTCATTATTTACCCTAATTTCACAATAAAATGCCTATCATCATTTAAATTGGTTGCTTGTAACTTTTGATTGTGTCGATAAATATCGGACAATAATGTTTCAACTTATAGCTACCTATTCCATCTATTAAAATCATTTCTTTTTTAGATTCTGGTAACCTTTTCGCAAACTGTTCTAGAATTTGATCTGAGAATATAGACAAAGGTGATACTTCTAATTCTTTACTCAAATCTTTCCTTACTTCAATTAATCGTTCAAATAGAGCACGATCGACATCTGCAATTGTTTGAATATCAACTATTTCTTTAGGCTTAGATTTGAATGGCGTTGTCATAATTTCAACATTCCCTCTAAGCACTTCCATAGCGTCTTGGTCTACACTTAATATCTCTTTATGCTCATTTAAATAACCTTTGTAACGTAACTCATCTAATAAATGGTGACATTCATTGGTTGTATAGTCTTTTAAGATACCGTACGTACTTAGTTCATTGTATCCTAATGAGGAAATTTGAGGTGTTTGTTCTCCCCTCAATACTTGTATGATCATATTTCGTTTTTCTTTTTGTTTTAATCTTGCGACACAACTTAATATTTTTTGTGCTTCCGTTGTCATATTATATGACTTTTCAGATTGAATACAGCTTGAACATCTGCCACATTCTTCTAATTTTTCATCTGGATTGAAGTAATGAATCATCATAGCTTCTAAACATTTAGTTGTCTTCGTATATTGAATCATTTGTCTAAGTTTTTCGCCTTGTTTTTCTTTATATTCATCATCAGCTGGGCTTGATGATATAAAGAATTTTTGAAGATCAATATCTCTGTCTGAGAACAGCAAAATACATTCACTCTCTAATTGATCTCGGCCTGCTCTACCCGCTTCTTGATAATAAGATTCAATATCTTGTGGCATATTATAGTGAATGACAAACCTGACGTTAGATTTATCAATCCCCATACCAAACGCATTCGTAGCGATAGCTAGTTTGATATCATCTTCAATAAATTTACGTTGTGCACGCTCTCTTTCGTCTTTAGGTAAGCCTGCATGGTACATAACATTCTGTATATCCAAATCATCTAATGTTTCACTCAACTGCTCTACTTGTTTTCTAGTAGAACAATAAATAATACCTGAATGTTTAATATTACTTTTCACATAATCTTTAACAAAATTGAGCCTTTGATACGTATTATTCACTTTAAATGTTAAGTTTTCACGTTTAATAGATGTTTCAACAACATCATTTTCAGCTATGCCCAATTTTTGAGAGATATCTGCTTGTACTTCTTTAGTCGCTGTTGCAGTTAAAGCCACGAGCCTAAAGTGATGAGGTAAACTCATAACATGTTTTATGACCTCTTGGTAACTCGGTCTAAAATCATGTCCCCATTTAGAAATACAATGTGCCTCATCAAACGCTATAAGTTGAACATTACACTTGTTAATCATTTGAATAAACTGCGGTTGGTTAAATCGTTCTGGTGCAATATATAGAAAATCTAACTGCCCTGAAACGAGTTCATGCTCTACTCTCTTCTTTTCCTTACTCGTTAAAGTACTATTTAAAAATTCAGCTTTAATCCCCATCGATTTTAAGCTATCAACTTGGTCTTTCATTAAAGAAATCAGTGGACTAATGACAATTGTGAGTCCATCTAAATATAGACCTGGCACTTGATAACAAATTGATTTACCGCCACCAGTAGGCATAACGCCTAAAGTAGGACGATGATTAATGACTTTATCTATAATTTCTTTCTGTCCATCTCTAAATTGCTGATATCCGAAATACTCTTTTAAAATATTTTGCATCTATATTTACACCTCTATACGCTTATAATCTGTCTGATAAGGATGACCAACGCTTATAATCTTCTTCGTATTGCGCTTCAATTGATGTTTTTTCATTTGTCAGTTCGTTTAACTTTTCATAATTTGTCGCATGTTCAACCATTTCTTGTTCAATCTTTTCTAATCTTGTTTCAATATATTCAATATTCTCTTCTAGTTGTTCAAGTTCTCGTTTTTCTTTAAATGATAATCTACCAGTTGGTTTAGATTTCGATTCAGCTTTTTGTGCTTCTTTATGTTGTTGTGAAGATTTTTTATCAACCGTTCTTTTGTACGCTAAATAATCTTCAAAAGTACCTAACATTGGTTCGATTTGTTTGTCATGAATATACCAATATTTATTAGCCACTTTATTTAAAAAGTATCTATCATGGCTTACAGTTATAACTGTTCCACCAAATTCATTAATATAAGCTTCAAGTATCGTTAATGTTTCAGTGTCTAGATCATTTGTTGGTTCATCTAAAATTAATACATTAGGCTCATGTACTAACAATTTAAGTAGATATAGTCTCTTCTGTTCGCCACCTGACAGCTTATTAATTCGAGTGCCATGCGTTTGACTAGGAAATAGAAATCTTTCAAGCAACTGGGTAACTGATACAACTGTCCCATCTTTCTCTTTCGCTACTTCACTTTCTTCTCTCAAGTAATCAATCATTCTTTCGTCAGAAGTTAAACTTTCGTCTTGCTGTTTAAAGTATGCTATTTTAACCGTTTGACCTGTAATCAAGTTACCGTCAAATGTTTGGTCTAAGCCACTTATAATGTTAAGCAATGTTGTTTTACCTGCTCCATTTTCCCCAACAATTCCAATTCTATCGCCCTTTTGTATAATTGTTGTAAATGGATCAAATAAAGTTCTGTCACCTATTGATTTAGAGACATCCTCTAATTCAAAGACTTGTTTACCTAAACGTGAGTGCGCTAAATTTAAACTTGCCTCTCCTTGTGTCTTTTTATTAGACAAATCATCTTCTAAATCATTAAATCTGTTGATTCTTGCTTGTTGTTTAGTTGAACGAGCTTTAGCGCCTTGTCTCATCCAGTGTAATTCTTGTTTATAAAGCGCTTTTTTCTTAACATTTTGTTGAGCTTCTATCTCTTCTTTCTCAGCTCTTGCTTCAATATAAGACTCATAGTTACCTGGATAGCTTGTCAATTTACCATTTGAAAGTTCTACAATTCTAGTAGAAACTTGATTTAAAAAGTGACGATCATGTGTAACAAACATGATTGTATGAGGATATTGTTTTACATAATTAACGAGCCATTCAATTCCTTCAATATCTAAATGGTTTGTTGGTTCATCTAATAATAATAAATCTGGTTTACGTATCAATTCTTTTGCTAGTGCAACTCTTTTTTGTTGACCACCGCTTAATGTCGATATTTTTTTAAGATAGTCATTTATACCTAGTTTTGATAGAATGGTTTTAACGTCTGCACTGTAATCCCATGCATTTAATCGATCCATATCCGATTGGTATTTCATCATAAGATCTAAATCTTTAGGATCGGCAGTCTGTTGATATTGATTTAAAGCGTTTTCGTATTGGGCAATGACTTTTGTCATTTCAGTTTCATTATTCAACACTTCATCTATTACAGTTAAAGTCGCATCGAGTTCGGGTTTCTGGCTCGCATATGCTATTTCATATTGATTAGGATAAGATATTTTCGCATCATAATCGTCATCAATATTTGCTATCACTTTAAGCAAAGTACTCTTACCTGTTCCATTTATACCAACGAGTCCAATGCGCTCTTTGTATGAAACGGATAAATCTAAATCATCAAAAATAACCTTGTCACCGTATTGCTTATTAAGTTTTTCAATTTTATATGCTTCCATGAATTAACACCCTTTAATTTTCTCAGTTTTCAATTAATATATTATACACTTTTTTTCACACAAAAGATATGAAGGAGCAAAAACTATGCAAGACTTTTTTATAGAACTACCACCATATTTACAAGCATTATTTGCAGGTATCATCACATGGCTGTTAACTGCATTCGGTGCATCGTTCGTTTATTTGTTTAAAGATATAGATACAAAAGTAATCAATACTATGCAAGGATTTGCAGCAGGTGTCATGATTGCAGCTAGTTTTTGGTCATTATTACAACCTTCGATAGAGCAAAGTTCTAACTCAGCCATGCCATGGTTGCCAGCAGCAATCGGCTTTTTATTAGGTGGATTGTTCATTAGACTATTAGACTTCGTCATACCGCATGCACATCAAAACGCAGTCGATAAAAGTCAAAAAGTAGAAGGCCCTGATACTCAATTAGGAAAGAACACATTACTATTTTTAGCCATTACACTACATAATATTCCAGAAGGTATGGCAATAGGTGTAGCTTTTGGTGGGGTCGCAACCGGTAATAATGGTGCCACTTTATTAGGTGCACTCGGCTTAGCAATAGGTATTGGTATTCAAAATATTCCAGAAGGTGCAGCACTTTCAATGCCAATACGAGCTTCAGGATTAACAAGATGGAAGTCATTCAACTATGGTCAAGCTTCAGCATTGGTTGAACCAGTATTCGCGATGTTAGGCGCATTACTTGTCGTCATCGCCGCACCTGTATTACCATATGCACTCGCATTTGCAGCCGGCGCAATGATATTCGTAGTTGTAGAAGAATTAATACCTGAATCACAATCTGGCAATAATACAGACTTAGCAACGTTAGGACTCATGGGCGGTTTTACGATCATGATGATACTAGACGTTGCATTAGGTTAATCAAGTCTCTATACAAAAACAAACCCAATCGTGAAAACGATTGGGTTTGTTTCTTTTTTTATTCTTCTTGATAGCCATTACCTGGTTTATACTCATAGTCTGATGGCTTAATTTTCTTGAAGTCTGGATTGTCGTAGAATCGGAATAAGTCTCCGTGTAATAACTGATCGGATAATTCCAGTTCTTTTTCTACATTATTTTTATTTTTCTCTAAATCTTTAGGTTTCGTCTTCATAGGTTGGTTTGTCTTGTTGTCATAAACTGCACTACCTATCGATTTATATTTCGGCGTGATAAAGTCACCATTTCTAAATGCGACTGTTTCATCATGTCCTTTAGATAATAAATCTGTTCCGAACATCAGATAGTTATTTGATTTTATACCTAATACATCTAATAAAGTAGGCATAACGTCAACTTGACCACCATATCTTTCATCAACGCCACCTTCTAAACCTGGAACTTTCATGAAGAATGGTGTTCTGTTTAAGTCCATAAATTTAGCTGGTGTGATTTCATCTTCACCTAATAAGTTAGCCATCGCTTTATTATGGTTCTCTGAAATACCATAATGGTCACCATATATGATGATAACTGAATCATCGTATAAGCCTTCTTTTTTAAGTTGCGTCATAAATTTCTCTAGTGATTCATCTAAATAACGTGCAGTTTGGATATAACCATCTAATGTTGCACTACCCGTATCTGGTTTCTCGATTGTTGCGTCTTCCGGACTCACCGTAAATGGGTAATGATTCGTTAACGTAATTAAATGAGAATAGAAAGGTTGTTTTTGTTCTTTTAAGTGCGCAATAGATTCATCAAAGAATACTTCATCTTTTAAACCTAAGTTTTCAAGATTTTTTTGTTGCATATCATAATAAGTTGCATCGTAGAACTTATCTACACCAAAATGTTTGTACACTTGATCTCTATTCCAGAATGTTTTGTAATCCCCATGCATGACAGAAGTTTCATAACCACCTCGCTGGTTTAATATAGCTGGTAATGATTGATAAGTGTTGTCACCTTTCAGTGAGAACGCCGAACCTTGTGGCAGACCATAAATACTATTATCCATCGTTAATTCGGAATCGGCTGTTTTACCTTGACCAGTTTGATGGAAGAAGTTTGGATAATATTTATAATCTTTATTACCTTTAGCTAACGAGTTTAAATAAGGTGTTACTTCTTCACCGTTCACTTTGAAATCGATTAAGAAGGATTGGAAACTTTCTAAATGAATCTTAATGACATTCTTATCTTTAGCAATACCAAATGTTTCTTTGTTAGGTTCTTGATATTTTTGTTTCGTATAGTTTTTAACTTCAGTTAAATCATCTTCACTTGCTAAAGCTTTTTGTGAATTATTTTGAATCGTTTTGACACCATCATATACAGTGAAGTTATATGGTCCTAAATATTTAACTAAATATTTATGGTCAAATGTTCTTGTTAATAATTCTGGTCTATCTGACTCTGCAAAAGCTAAGTTTAAGAAAAATAATGCAACTGCTACACCCATAACAACGGGCACAAATTTTTTCGGAAATGCTTTCGTCGTAAACCATTTACTTTTAAAAATAAGTACAAATAAGAATACAATAGTATCTATGAAATATATAAAATCGTACCAAGAGAACGAACTATATACAGCACCAGACATCGATTCAACATTACTTACTTGATTCAAAGTACTGAATGTTAAGAAATCTGAAAAGAATCTGAAGTATACTACGTTCGCATAAAGTAAGAACGTTAATACAAATCCCATGATAAAAATAAACCAAAATGACTTTTTCCCTTTAAAGAATAAGAACACACTTAAAATTAAAGCGATTAAGCTATATGGGTTCATTAATAAAATCAAATTCTGTACGAGACCCTTTACCCCGAGTGACAAATCTACATAATAGGCAAAATATGTCTTTAAAGCGATTGCTAAAATAGTAAGCAAGAAGAATGTAAAGACGCCTATCTTCCTATTTTTCGTTTTCATACCTTTCCTCCGTATCTCAACTCAAATCAATTTTCATTATTATATCGTTACATATTATTGAAGGTTGTAATATTCTCGTAATATTTTATGCTCAGTATTATAATTTATACTACTTCACAATAAATTTCAACTAAAAACCATAAATAAAAGCAAAAAATGTGTAAAAAGTGCATGATGCAGACACAATTTACACATGTGAATTATTTATTTAATTCTTCATTCAATTTATATCTTATACCTGTTTTAATTTGTTTAACAAACTGAGCATGTTTTTTCATATTTAATTCCGCTTCTTGAATCGTTAACTTCTTAAAAATCATTTTAGAGCCTTGCTTTTTTTGTGCTAGTTTATCGATATGATACGAAGCAATCGTTCCAATTTGAGGATAACTCGATAATGATTGATGATCATTCAGCATCACAACTGGTTGGTTCTCTTGGTTTAGTAACACAGTGCCTTTTTTAACACTTAAAAATGACTGATCAACAATTTTTCGATTAATAACCGACTTACCTTCTAATGTTAATCCTGTTCGATTAAAACGATTTGATACTTTATAAACTTGGTTTTCAAGATGTTTTATTTCTTCTGCATTAAAATGTGTCATACCTTCTCCGGAAATAACATGAAAAATATCTGTATAGTAATTTAAAGCTAACGTATATTGATCAATGCCCCAAGCAGTCGTTTCAGTGACTTCTAAGTTCTCAAACAGTTTCTTTTGAATCGCTGTGTAATTTCTACACAATTCTATTTCGTCGCCTTCTTGGAGTGTGCGGCCTTTAAAGCCACCCATTTCCAATCGAATACTCGTCGACTTAGATCCTAACCATTCTTCTGCAACAATGCCACCAGCAATAGCTAAGTATCCTCTAGTACCTTTTGAAGTTTCACCAAAGCTGAGTACCTCACCTTTATTCATTAAATGGATTTTGTATGGCGTTATTTTTTTATGATCTTTATATGCTGGAAAATTCGCACCTGTAAAAGCGATCAATGTTGGTTCAGTAAATTGAATGCTCGGCAACTTAATTGTCATTTCTATTAATGCTTCTTCCTCATCATTTCCAACTAGCATATTGGCTAATCTATGATTGAGTTGATCGATAGAACCATTTTTTACAATGCCTATATGTTGATATTTTTGTCTACCTAAGTCTTGTATTGAAGTGTATAGTCCAGACTCTCTTATAATTACTGACATGGCTTATACCCTCCATCCTTACTTGGTAAATCATCAACTACATTTAAAATGACATCATCAACTACATTTAAAATGACATCATCACCAAATTTAAGTTTGCACTCACTACTTTTTCTATCAAATATGTCAACATTCGTCCAACCAATTACCGGCCAGTCCCCGCTCGTATCCGTAGTTGTAATAAATAATTTATCTTTTTCTATGCATAAAGAGCCTTTAGGAATAAATTGTTTATAGTTGCAGTTGTCTGAATATAAACGGTGGCTTAATCCAGATAAATAAGGGCATCCCGGAGTGTGTCCTATCATTGAAACAAAATAAGTTCTCGATTCAAGCACTTGTCTTTGTTCTTCTTCTGATAAGTTCGTTAAATGATTAAAATCAGGACCATATTTACCGCCAATTACAACATCTATTAATATTGATTTTTTTATAACTTCTCTATGATTCAAGTCTTTCTTCTTCTGATAAATAATACGTTCAACAAATTCTGTCATAAATTTATATGGTTCATTTATATTATGATTCATCATCATACTATATGGATGATAAACGACCATTAAACTACTTTCACTTGGAATAACCTCATCAATAAAAGGCATATCTTGATTTAATATTTCTAATCTAAATTCATTTATTTCATGCGTTAACTGTCTTGAAGGTTCACGATCACTTATTACTGTTAGAGCAGAATCCCCTTTAGGATATATGCGCATTAAAGACACCTCATTCTATTTTGCTGTATAAAGCATCACTGTTTACGATAAAATACATCTGTCAAATCAATAAAAACATGCGTTAATTGATTAACAAATAAGCCCACAAAAAC
The DNA here is from genome assembly GCF_022387115.1 of Mammaliicoccus sp. F-M27. NCBI lineage: Bacteria > Bacillati > Bacillota > Bacilli > Caryophanales > Staphylococcaceae > Mammaliicoccus > Mammaliicoccus sp. F-M27. Next base: position 80,176 of record NZ_JAJNIE010000005.1, read on the forward strand.
GATTGCAATGGCAAATCCAATATATAAATACGCAAAACTTTGCTTATTTTTTTCTTTTCTTAGCTCACTTAAAACAACACGCTTTAAGCAAAATGCTACTACAATCACTATTACTAAATATAATAATGTTAAGAACATATATTTTCACCCGTCCTTATATGATGTTTACTATTTTACTATTTGTACTTATAGATTACCATCAAAATTTTAAATCTATTTTAGTCCATTCTCTCAAACTATTAATCATAAATACTTCATATTTATGATTTTTAATGTTATTTAACAATGTTTCTTTATCAATTGCTTGTTCTTTAATGACGCCAGATGCTAGCAGTTGTTGCCTCATACAACCATTTAAAATTTGTTCGTTATAAGGTGGTGTTATAAAAGATTCACCATCTTTAATCACAACGTTACCAATATCAAATTCAGTAATTTCATTTTTGTCATTATAGTACAATACCACATCTGTCTCATGTTCGTGCTTAAAATGATGACGCTCAGTTGTTTTGTTTTTAATATATATAGAAGAAACTGGTTGAGCCTGTTTCAATTTTGCTGTTAGTGGTTTTGTCGAATCGACTAATGCTGTTGTATCCACATTGAATTCACCTTCATGAGTCAATTCTATTCTTAATTTATATAGTCTGTCCATATGACTTTTTTCTGTTTCATCAAGTATGTTATCCCATTTTTCAAGTTCAATAGGTGTTTGTAACGCTTCAGCACTTTTTGAAATTCTTTCTGTATGCTCATGACGTCTCTGAACACGGCCATCTTGAATTCGCATCGTTTCAATTAAATTCACTTTACGTTTTTCAAGTATTTTAGTCTTCATGTTAAATTCCTCGATTTCCGCTTCAGCATTTGAATCTATTGTTATACCTGACCCTACACCGTAAATAGCCCTTTTTTCATTATTATGAATCGTTCTTATAGGCACATTGAAAATCATTCTTCCATCTGGTAATAACAAACCAATTGCACCACAATAAATGCCTCTAGCTGTTTTTTCTAAATTTTTAATGATTCGCATAGTGGATTCTTTAGGTGCGCCAGTTATAGATCCACATGGGAAAAGCGCTTGAAGAACATTAAATAATGAAAGTTTATCTTTTAATTGGCTTCGCACAGTACTTGTCATTTGATAAACGGTTTTATATTTTTCAATTTTGAACAAGTCTATCGTTTCTACTGTCCCAACTTTAGAAATCTTGCTTAAATCATTTCTTAATAAATCGACTATCATCACATTCTCAGCTCTATCTTTTTTAGAATGCTTTAATGTCGTAAGATTTTCTTCATCTTCAGTTAAGCTACCACCTCTTGCAATCGTACCTTTCATCGGTTTAGTTAACAATGTATGTTCAAGATGTTGATGTCGTCCGAATTGAAAGAAAAGCTCTGGCGATATAGAAATAATCGTTTCATCATCATGCTCAATATAAGCCTCGTAATCACCATGAGACTCTGCTGTTAACGATTTGAAATATGCATAGCCATCTTGAATGGATTGGGCTGTTAATCGCGTCGTATAGTTTACTTGGTATGTGTTACCTAACCTTATTTCATCTTGTATTCTATGAATATGATGCGCTAATTCAGCATCTGAATTTGTTGTCTGCCAATCCATATTTTCATCTGTATCATCATTTTTCACATCATAATCGAATTGAGCAACTGGTTGGTCGTACACTTGCATCGAACCGTAATGACCGTCTGCTTTGTGCACTTCTAAAGTTTCGTCAAATGCTGGTGCACTTTCGTAAGGTAATGTCATGACGACATAATATCCTTGTTGATGGTAATATGTTGCTTTATCAACTAATGTTTGAACTTCATCGATGCTATGAGCAGTCATAGAAGCAATTGAGTTCTGAAACTTTAAGTCTAGTTTTTCTTCATTTTGCTGATCATTAATATATTTAAACTTTATATGCGTCTTCAATTTCAACACCTGCTTTCATCAAGAAATTCGCTAACTGCTCTAAACCATATTCACTGATAATTGATTCGGGATGATATTGAACAGCTTCAATTGGTAATGATTTATGTCGAATGGCCATCGGGATATCATCACTTGTTCTCGCAGTAACAATAAAATCTTGAGGAATGTACTTTTTATCAGCTATTAAAGAATGGTATCGCGTAACTTGGAAATCTTGAGGTAAATGTTCAAACAATCCCTTTCCATCATGTTCTAGTCTCGCAGTGTGACCATGAACAGGTCGTTCACCTTTTATCACGCTTCCACCGAAAGTAGCAATTAATAATTGGAAACCTAAACATACGCCTAATATAGGTACATCTTTATAAATATTGTAAATATACGATTTCAACGCTGCATAATCATCAGGATGGCCCGGTCCTGGCGAAATGATGATCACGTCGGGATTAAGAGATTGAACGATTTCTACAGTCACATCTTCAGATTTCAAAATTTTAATTTCATTATTTTTAGTTAGTATTTTTATATATTCAATAATATTATATGTAAATGAATCGTGGTTATCTATCATCATAATCATAAGTTTACACGCTCTTCTTTCCTTAATTTCAAATCAATCATACCATATCACAAACTTGCTTTTACAATATGATTATATTATCATTTGTATATTCAATAAACTAAGAGGTTACTAGCTTACACCCTCTATAAAAAACTAGACACCTACGTCTACCTTTTTATAGAAGGCAGGCTTTTTTTATGCCTTTATAAAGGAGAAGTTTTATGTCAGAAACATTAAAAAATGAAAAAGCACTTGTCGTGTTCAGTGGTGGACAGGATAGTACAACATGCTTGTTTTATGCTAAGAAACAATTTAAAGAAGTAGAATTAGTTACATTTCAATATGGTCAAAGGCACGATTTAGAAATTAAAGTTGCAGAAGATATTGCGAGCGAACAAGGTTTAAAACACCACGTTCTCGATATGTCATTACTTTCACAACTTTCTCCAAACGCATTAACTGATCATAATATGAAAATAGAAAATGATGAAAATGGAATTCCAAATACATTTGTACCAGCTAGAAATTTATTATTTTTATCATTTGCTGGTGCATTAGCTTACCAAATTGGCGCTAAACATATTATTACAGGTGTTTGTGAAACAGACTTTAGCGGCTATCCAGATTGTAGAGATAGTTTCGTCAAATCTATGAACTTGTCACTTAACTTATCAATGGATAAAGACTTTGTGATTCATACACCACTTATGTGGTTGAACAAAAAAGAAACATGGGCTTTAAGCGATCAATTAGGTGCACTAGACTATGTTAGAGAAAAAACATTAACATGTTATAACGGTGTAATGAGTGATGGTTGTGGCGAGTGTCCTGCTTGTAAATTGAGAAAACAAGGCTTAGACCAATATCTAGAAACGAAAGGAAGTTTATAATGCTACAACAAATTTATCCAAGTGTTCAACATCCTTATGCCTTCGAACTGAATAAAGATTTCAACTTTTCTAGTGCGCATTACATTCCTTATGAAGAGGCAGGTAAATGTAAAAATATTCATGGCCATACTTATTTTATAAACTTAACAATTGCAGGTAACGAATTAGATAAAATGGGGTTTTTAGTGAATTTTAGCGAACTTAAATCTTTAATTCACAAAAGATATGACCATAAACTGTTAAATGACTTTGATGAATTTAAAGATAACAGTCCTTCAACTGAACAAGTTGCCCAAACAATATACAATATCGTACAAGAAGCTTTAGATAGACGAGCAAACAAACCTAAATGTGTACAAGTCTTTGTTAGAGAGACACCAACAAGTTATGTTGTTTATCGTCCTATTAAACAAGGTGACAATAATGCCTAAAATACCCGTATTAGAAATTTTCGGTCCTACCATTCAAGGTGAAGGATCTGTCATCGGTCGAAAAACGATGTTTGTGAGAACAAGCGGGTGTGATTACCGATGTAGTTGGTGTGACTCAAGTTTCACTTGGGATGGTTCTGCTAAAGATGATATTCGCTTACTCGAACCAGAAGACATCATATCTGAATTAGATGCCATTGCACCTAATAAATATCAACACGTTACAATATCCGGCGGTAATCCAGCACTCATAAAAAATATTGGTCCTTTAGTAGAAGCGCTGAACGAAAGGAACATCGAGACTGCGCTCGAGACGCAAGGTTCAAAATTCCAAAGCTGGATGACACTTATCGATGACTTAACAATTAGTCCTAAACCTCCAAGTTCTGGTATGAAACCAAACTTACCAATTTTGGATGAAGTCATTGCACAATGTGTTCAAGAAAGTCTGTCACTAAAAGTCGTTATATTCGATGAAGAAGATTATCAATTCGCCAAAGATATCCACAACAGATACCCTTCCATTCCATTCTACTTGCAAGTTGGAAATCCTTACTTAGACGATAGTGTTTCAAACCATACAGAAAAACTATTAGAAAAATATGAACAACTTATTGATAAAGTCATGAACGACACATTAAATGATATTTATGTCTTACCTCAATTACACACTTTATTGTGGAGTAATAAAAAAGGCGTTTAATATTTCCTAGGAAATAAATCACCCAATCCGTTAAATTCATTTTCGGATTGGGTGATTTTTATATTTTCTAATTTTGTCCATTTTTCTTTGATATTTTATAAACACTATAAATCGCGATACCTATTACAAGGAATATCCACCACGGAATATAAACTCTCATCATATCTTTAAATATAATATTTGGTACTAATATTAATATTGCTGGAATGACACCTACAACTAGACCTGCATAAACAGTTTCTTTAAATTTTTTGTATTGTGATTTATCAAATATATACCTTTGAATAATATTAAACAGCATTTTTATAATGAAGAATCCACCTATTGGCACTAAAATTAATAATGAAAGTGTTGATATTAGTGGCGTCTTATAGTCTGCAAATATTCCAACAATACCAGAAACAATAAAATAAATACTGTAAAAATAAGCAACACCCATCATTACCATTTTCATCACAGCTTTGTTAGATTCATTAGGTAGCTCTTCTAAGATTTCATCAGCATGCCCTTTGACATCATGTCCAAAAAATTCTATAGCCGATGAACCGTGTGAAACAGCTTCTAATAAATGATCTAATACATCCATCAAAATAACTTCAGTTTCGTGTTCACTTACTCTTAAATCCGTTCTCACATATAACAAGAAATCTTCGTACACTTCTAAATCTTCTTCATTTAATTGCTTTCTCTTCTCATTGTTTTCATCTATCAATTGTTTAGTTGTTCTCGCCATCGTCAGTGCTCCCTTTTAACAATTTAGTAATTGGTTCTTTAATTTTAAGCCATTCATTACTTACGATTTCTAATTCTTCACGGCCTTTCTCAGTTATGTAATAATACTTTCTTTTTGGTCCTTGTTCACTATGCTTGAACTCACTATAAATAAATTCTTTATTCAACAGCCTCAATAAAATCGGATAAATTGTACCTTCGCTCACATCAGTAAATTGATGCTCATTTAATTTACGTGATAACTCATAACCATATACAGGTTGAGATTGTATAATAGACAATATACAAGCATCTAATAAACCTTTTCTCATTTGTGTCTTTATGGACGACATATTCATAACCTCTTCCAATTTTCACTGCTACTTTGTATTACAAGATAGCTTAACACAATACTAGTAAAACACATTCAAAATGTCAAACGCTTATCCAAATTTACTTCTTAAATATATATTTAGTGATTAAATGTTAAGAAATTGTTATAATTCTTAGATGAGACTAGTTTAAGGCAGGAGACTGATATGGCATTTCTCGTTTCAATTAATATCATTCTGTGTATCGTCTTAATGTCATATAACTTCGTAGTAATGAATAAGAAAAAGCGTATAAACCATTACGTCATTTCTATCACAATTGCTTTGAATGGTTTAGTTTCCTTTATAATCATCAAAGAAATCAACTTCATCACGATAGCTGTAACAATTATGTTACTTATATGGGCATTTTTTCATACATGGATTCAAATTAAATACGCTCCAAACTATATTGAAAACCAATTTTTTGTACTTTATATTGTTACTATTATATTTAGCATGACATTAAACATCGTTTATTTAGATAGTAAACTTTCCATTTACCAATCTGTGCCATACTTTGGTGTCAGTTTATTTATATTCGGCCAGATTATCGCTTACCTTTCATTGTTTACACAAGCAGTTGAATCAAATGGTAAAAGACTTGCAAAAATTTACCAAAAAGGTATATATAGATACTTTATTCATCCAAGATTAGTAGGAGAAATATTATCAATCGTATCTCTAATATGTATGATTGTACTTACTCCCCACTGGTTTTTATTAGTACCCGTCTTCCTTTTTTATATTTTGTTTATTTTATGGCAAAAGTTATTCAAAACTTCTTATTATGTTTCACATACAAAGTAACAGGGTACATATATAAGTAAATCAGAAATATCAAGAGGAGGTACACTCTATGGGCTTTATATTAATGTTAATCGTAGGCGGACTTATAGGTTGGCTAGCAGGCGTTATATTAGGTAAAGATATACCTGGCGGCATTATTGGTAACATCATTGCCGGTTTAATCGGGTCAGCTATTGGTGGTTCTTTACTAGGCGATTTAGGTCCAGTATGGGGCGGAGTAGCAATTATACCAGCACTTATTGGTTCAATTATATTGATACTCGTACTATCATTCATCTTAAAAATGATCAAAAAATAATATTTATGTTTTAATAAAAGATATAAATAAAAAGCAACCATCCTGTAAATGGTTGCTTCAGACTGTCGACAAAGTCACTTAAAGTGAACTTGTTAGCAGTCTTTTTGTATGTCATTATTTTGCATCTTAATGTAAGTACATCGATCCGACTACTAACACGAAGACAGAATTGGCTATTTCTATTAGTCCAACATGCATAATTTTAATTTTCTTCCCATATAAAACGATTGAGCGTATTAAACTTGGTATATACATGACCATAACTAAAGGACTAATCACGAATCCTACAATGACAATACATAAATGATATATCCATGAACTCCATTTATATTTTGTTGATTTTTTCTCTCTAATCATCGTTTTTACATATAATATCGTTCCAAAGAAATACATAAAGCTTATTATAAAAACCGGTAACCATGTTTGAATATTTGATATAGCTGTGTTTAATAATGTGCTAATTATACCAAATAAGCAAAATATAATGACAGCTATTAAGTCATTTGTAAATGCCCTTTCATTTTTCTTTTTAGCGAAATATGCGTTGATAAATGATAGAGGCAACATCAATAAAAAGATCCAAAATGTATCATTTCTATATAACACTATGGGTATAAATGATATAAGGACTATTAGTGCGAATATGCTAGCTGTGTATATGTAGCCTATGTCTTTTTTCCTTTTCTTTAAATAGAAAAATACTTGATCACTCATGAAATAAGCTGCTAGTACACCTATATATAATAATATATGCAAAAATGTAAAACCGCTTGCTGCGATACCAAATGCGATAGGTACGACGATCATCGACCAAACACCATGTTGATTTGGTTTTTTAAATTTAAACAAAAAAACACCTCCACATATTTATTTTACTAAAAGATATATATAAAATACATCTTAATTCAAACAAATATGTGAAGGTTTTAACATTATTTCATATCTCCTATTTTCACATCATCTGGATCTCTAAATTGTCTCTCATTTGTATGAAGATTATCAATTTCTATTATATCTTCATCGCTTAATTCAAAGTTAAACACATCAAAGTTCTCTCTAATTCTGTTGTCATTTTGAGATTTTGGTATAACAAGTCTATCTTGTTGTATGTGCCATTTAATAATCACTTGCGCGACAGTTTTATTATATTTTTCAGCTATATTTTTCAAAACCGGGTTATCTAGCCATTCTCCGCCTCTCATTAAAGGACTCCAAGCCATAACTTTAATGCCTTTACTTTCACAATATGTTTGCAGTTCTTTTTGGTTAAATTTCGGATGAAATTCTACTTGGTTAACCGCTGGGACAACTTCTGTTTCAGCTAATAATTTTTCTAAGTGATGCTCTTTAAAATTACATACGCCTATCGCTTTAATTTTACCTTCTTTATATAATTTTTCTAAAGCTTGGTATGTTTCCACGAAAAGATTATCTTCTGGACATGGCCAATGAATTAAATACATATCTATATACTTTAATTGTAAAGACTCTAAGGAGTCATTAAATGCTTTAATTGTTTCATCGTACCCTTGAAAATCATTCCATAATTTAGTTGTAATGAAAAGTTCTTCACGATCTATATCAATTTTATTTAAAGCGTGACCTAATGCTTTTTCATTTTTATAAAACCAAGCAGTATCAATCGCTCTATAACCAGCTTCAATCGCAGTATTTACGACTCTTTCAACATCTTCTTCATTAATTTTATATACGCCTAAACCTAATTCTGGTATATCTACATTATTATTTAATTTAACCATATTCATTACCCCTTTATTTAGATATCATGCGCTCTCTTTTTGGTGTGTATGAAAGTGAATTTGTCAGTTCTTCAAATTCTTCTTTTGTTAAATCTCTCCACTCACCATATTTAATACCTTCTAGTTTAATATTCATAATACGTATTCTTTTTAATTTTTTAACATCATATCCTAAAGTTTCACACATACGTCTAATTTGACGATTTAAACCTTGAGTCAAAACAATTTTAAACGTTCTATCATTGAGTTGTTCTATTTTGGCTGGAAGCGTCTTTTGATTTAAAATTTCTACACCTTCAGACATTTGTTTAACGAAATCTTTCGTAATAGGTTTATCTACAGAAACAATGTATTCTTTTTCATGATTATTCTCTGCACGTAATATTTCATTCACTATATCTCCATCACTTGTCAGTAATAGAAGTCCTTCAGAGTCTTTATCTAGTCTCCCAATATGAAATATTCTTTCTTGATGATTCACATAGTCAACAACATTACCTTTAATATGACGTTCAGTTGTAGAAGTAATACCACGAGGTTTGTTTAGAGCTATATATACATAACCTTTATCAATTGTTATCACTTCATTATCAACTTTAACAACATCTGCATCTTCTACTTTTGATCCTAATGTTGCCAATTCATCATTTATTTTAACTCGATTAGCGCTGATCCATTTATCTGCGCCTCTTCTTGAACATACTCCAGCTTCACTTAGAAATTTATTAATTCTCATACATATGTGTTCCTCTCTCAATCAATCTACTATGACTTCTATTTTACATGATGCGATTCATTAAGACAAAAAAGATCCATCACGTTTCTATCGCATCGTTTACTATCATTACTAATCAATAGTTGTCTTATATAGAGTTACGATTTTGCTTGTGCATGCTTGCCTAGGGGTATGGCTCGAGCCTGTAGTCTCTCACTCATACCATTCCCCCGGGCGTCAGCACTTCACAAAATCGTTAGGAATATTATAAAGAATTTTTGCTATTTATCATGTGAAGCTTGACTTGATAAATTCACAGGCTCTATTTATCATGTGAGCCTTGACTTGATAAATTCAACAGCTCTATTTATCATGTGGAGCCTGACTTGATAAATTCAACAGCTCTATTTATCATGTGGAGCTTGACTTGATAAATTCACGGGATTTTTTATTTTTTAAACCAATCTAATATGCTGACATTTGTATTATTGTTTTTCTTGGAATATCCATATAGAGTTACGGTTTTGCTTGTGCATGCTGTATGTTGCAAGACTCACTAAACAAGCAACATAGAAGCTCTGTATGTTGCAAGACTCATCAAACAAGCAACATAGAAAGCCTGTATGTTGCAAGACTCACTAAACAAGCAACATAGAAAGCCTGTATGTTGCAAGACTCATCAAACAAGCAACATAGAACGTCTGTATGTTGCAAGACTCACCAAACAAGCAACATAGAAGCTCTGTATGTTGCAAGACTCATCAAACAAGCAACATAGAAGCTCTGTATGTTGCAAGACTTACTAAACAAGCAACATAGAACGACTCTAAGTTGCAAGACTCACCAAACAAGCAACATAGAGACTCCGACCCCACTCCCTCCACACACCAACCTCATTCAATTGTAAAAGGGCTGGTACATAAATCCCAACTCAAAATAAAAAAGCATATCACTCGTTACTGAGTTAAATCAGTAGCGTGATATGCTTATTTTTATGATTATTGTGTAATATTTTGATACGACTTGCTATTAATAAAGAAACGATCAAATATAAATGTACCAAATGGTATAAATGCTGATACAAAAGCAATAACAGACCATTTAATATGGGTTCTTACAATAATAGCCATTACGAGTATCATAATAAGATAAATTGTAAATAATCCCCCGTGTACCATGCCTAATACTGCAACTACATTTGGATTACTCAATATATATTTGATAGGCATTGCTATAAATACTAATAATAGTAATGATCCACCTTCTAAATATCCTGTAAATCTAAATAATGATGTTAATGTAGTTTTGCTCACTTTTCATTCCTCATCTTCTTTGTCATCATCAAAAATACTTCTACGTTCTTTAATAAATTCTTTGTGCAATGCAACAGTTTTAATTTGATGGTTCTCAACATCAATTATAACCCATTTGTCGTAATCTGTGTCTACATAATCATCTTTCTCAATTTCTGGATTATGTGCTTGTAACCAACCACCAATAGTATCTATGTCATCAGAATCTGCAAAGTCTATTCCAAACTTTTCTTCGAGTTCTGATAAAGTGACACGACCATTAATTTGGTAAGTATCTTCACCTGTTTTAATGATGTCATTTACCTCATCATCATCAAATTCGTCACGGATTTCTCCAACAATTTCTTCAAGAATATCTTCCATTGTAATAACACCAGCTGTGCCACCGTACTCATCAATCACTAATGCCATATGGACATGATCTTTTTGCATTTTCACTAACGCATCACTGATTCTCGTAACTTCGTGAATAAGTGGTAAATCATGTATATAATTATTGATTTTAATATTTGCACCTGATGCATATTCTGTTAAGAATTCTTTGACGTTAATAAAGCCTTTAACGTGATCTTTATCTCCATCTTCTGTTATTGGGTAACGTGTATAATGATGTTCATTAATGATTACTAACAGTTCCTCAATATTAAATGGTTCTGTTAATGTAACCATTTGTGTTCTAGGTACCATGATATCTTTTGCTAATCTTTCATCGAATGAGAAAATATTTTTCATATAAGCTAATTCTGTATGGTTTATTTCACCACTTTGATAGCTTTGAGTCATGATAAGCTTTAATTCTTCTTCTGACATTGCTTGTTCTTCGTTCGTAGGTTGAATACCTATTGCTCTTACTAAAATACGTGCTGTTCCATTCATAGACCAAATAAGTGGTTTCATAACAATACCGAAATAATATAACGGTCTGCCGAAGATTAAACTTAGTCGCTCTGCTTGTTGAATAGCTACCGTTTTTGGCGCTAATTCACCAACTACAACATGTATGAATGTAACAATTAAGAAACTGATTACGATGGAAAAAGTTTTTGTGAGTGCATCAGGTAAATTAAAGAAATCTAATGCCGGATGAATTAATACTTCAAATGTCGGTTCACCAATCCAACCTAATCCAAGTGATGTAACTGTAATACCGAGTTGACATGCAGATAAATAATAGTCTAGTTCCTTAACCATCTTATGTACAATTTTAGCTGATTTACTACCTTCAGATATCAATTGTTCAATTCTAGTCATACGTACTTTAACAAGCGCGAATTCAGATCCTACAAATACCATTGTAAATGCAATTAATACAAAGAATACAATAAAGTTTATTATGGTCGAAATTTCCAATTAGTTCCCTATTTCTAGGGATTCACCTCCAAATATTTTGCGGTGACGCTATGGTCACCTTTTTATTACTTTTTTCTATATATTTTATAATAAAATATGAATTTAAAACTAAATCCTTCCCATTTAGCGTCACCTCCCCCAATATTAGCATATTACTTTTAGTGTATCACATTTCACTATTTATTTAAATGATATAAGAAAGAATGGGAGCGGGACAGAAATCTAATTTGTATGAAAAGATTTCGTAGTCCCGCCCCGGCAAGGCTGACTAGAGTTGGAAAAAGCTTGATACAAGCGCATTTTCAATTCAGTCAGCTACTGCCAAGATGCTAAAAGAGACTGAGACATTACATTATGTCCCAGTCTCATTCTTTACATCGTTACAGATTTTACATGTTTCATAATAAATTTTGAACTTATTTGATTAAAAGCTTCAGGCTGATCGATATTACATACATGGCCAGCTTGTTCTATGATTTCCAAAGAAAAATTCCCGTTTTCTTTTACTAATCTTTCAACTGGCGGCATAAACAAGTAATCTTCCTCACCCATTATAAAAAGCGTCGGAATATCTTTCGTAGCTACTTGTAAATGCGCTAAATAAGGATTAACAAGTTTAGTCAGCTTAACCCATTTAATAAATTGTTTTTGAGACACTTTTTTAGCTTCATTAACAAATCTTAACCGTGATTCTTCGTGCGCTTTTCTAGGCATAATAATGTATGCGAAAAGTTTATAAAGCAGCATGTAAGGTACAAAATTCATAATTGTACGGCCAATAGCGAGTAAAAATTTCGTTCTTAAATTAACGTTTATAATCGCGCCACCTAATACTAAAGTTGAAATTCTTTCAGGATAGGATTCAGCCATCGTTTGACCAACGATAGTACCTAAGCTCATCCCTATTATATGAGTCTTGTCGATTTTTAAATAATCCAATACATCTACGACTTCTTTAGCCAAATGTTCAAATGAATCATTTTTCTTCCATTCTTTATTTGCAGATTTACCATGACCTCGTAAATCAACTAATAAAATATTAAAGTGTTTTCTATAATACCTCATTTGTTTAAACCAAATTGAAGAGCTCCCACCAGCACCATGTAGTAGCGTAACCCATTCAGAATCATTTGATTTTATAATTGTCTTGTAATATAACATAGTTTACATCTTTCCCCACGTTTACCTTATTCAACATAATGTGAATATTCTAGTTTAATCATATAAAAAATTCCCTGATATTTCAATTTTAAACATAGATTTCCACGTCATACTTTTGACTGAGAAAATATAATCTACGTATCCACGTTTATCAATAACTCAATATCAACTCGCTTATCACTAAAAAAAGCTGCCACAAAGTGACTACTTTGTCGACAGCTTGTAACGATTAATATTAAATTTTTCTACTTATTATGCTTCTTCAGCAATTTCTAATTGTTCTTTTGTTAATTTTGGTTTGATTAATCCATATATGATTGCTGCTACTAATGCACCGATTACAACCGCTAATAACGTTTGTAGAACGTGTCCAAAGTCTGTTGCAAGTATTACGAATATACCGCCGTGTGGTGCTTGAATGTTAGAACCTAATCCTAATGCAATTGCACCACCGATTCCTGAACCAACCATCATGGATGGAATGACACGTAACGGATCTGCTGCTGCAAATGGAATTGCACCTTCTGTTATGAAGGATAATCCCATTACATAGTTTGGAATCACTGAACCTTTTTGTGCTTTTGTAAATTTACTTCTGAATATTAACATCGCTGTTGCGATTGCGATTGGAGGAATCATACCACCAACCATAGCAGCTGTAATTGCTGCTGCATTACCTTCTGTTAAAGCGGCTGTAGCAAAGACATAAGCGGCTTTGTTAAATGGACCACCCATATCAATTGCCATCATAGCACCTAATACTAATCCAAGTAACATGATGTTAGAACCTGATAAACTATCTAATCCACTTAATAATAAATTGTTTAACCAAGATGTTGGTGGGTTAATAACGTATACCATTAATAGTCCAGTAAGTGACACAGATAATACTGGGTATATTAATGTTGGTTTTAAACCTTCAAACATTTGAGGTAATTTTTTAAATATATATTTAACACCTTCAGTTAAGTAACCTGCAAGGAAACCTGCAATAATACCACCTAAGAATCCTGAACCACCTGCTACTGCTAACATACCACCGACAAGACCAGATGCAAACCCTGGTTTATCTGCTATGCTTCGAGCAATGAAACCTGCTAAGATTGGTACAATTAATTGGAAAGCACTGTCGCTACCAATTGACCATAAGTTTGCAGCGAATTCATTGTATTGATCACTCTTAGGGTCGAATGAATTCTCACCGAATAAGAATACAATTGCCATTAAGATACCACCAGAGATTACAAGTGGTAACATATTAGAAACACCGTTCATTAAGTGTTTATAAATAGTTTTAGATACACTTTGTTTTTCATTGCTTGTAGAGCTGCTTTGTTTGCCACCTTTAGCGACAAATGGCTTACGTGACGTATCTTGTGCCATATTGATTAGTTCTTCTGGTCGTTTAATACCATCAGCTACTGGCACTTGTATAACGTTTTTGCCATCGAAACGATTTGTTTCAACATGTACATCTGCAGCTACGATTATACCTGAAGCCTTTTCGATTTCTTCTTCTGTTAAATGGTTCTTAATACCACCTGAACCATTTGTTTCAACTTTAATCGGAACGCCCATTTTTTTAGCTTGATTTTTCAAAGCATCTGCTGCCATATAAGTATGTGCAATTCCTGTTGGACATGCAGTTACAGCTAATACAAGCCCTTCTTCAGAAACCGCTGCTTCATTTGATGCAACTACAGATTCTTCTGTTTCTTCGTCTGTCGCTTCATCATCATGCTTGTTAATGATATTTAATACTTCTTCTTCACTTTTAGCTTGTAGTAACTCTGCTCTTACATTTTCATCCATTAAAATCCCAGAAAGTTTTGCTAGTGCATCTAAATGCGTTTGAGCCCCTCCAGCAGGTGCTGCAATCATAAAGAATAAATGTGCTGGTTGCATATCTAACGATTGATAATCAACACCATCAATCGATTTACCAAATGCAATTGCTGCTGATTGTACAGCATCTGTTTTAGCATGAGGAATGGCTATGCCTTCCCCGATACCAGTTGTACTTTGTGATTCTCTTGCATGAATCGCTTCTTTAAACGTAACTTCATCACTCAATTTCCCCGCTTGATTTAATTGAGATACAAGTTCATCTATTACTTGATCTTTATGAGTAGCTGATAAATCCATTGCGATCGTTTCTTTAGTTAAAAGTTCAGTAATTCTCATTTTAATGACCTCCCTGTTTTAAATATGTTTAATAACCACTTCAGAAATTATTTTTTCGATGTCTTGAGATTCTGCTAAGTCTGCATTAAACGCAGTTGCCGTCCCACAACTTACAGCTAATTTGAAAGCTGATTCTATATCTTGACCTGTCTCTAATCCAGCTACCATGCCTGCCACAGTACTATCACCAGATCCAACCGTATTTACTACTTGACCGTTAGGCACAATAGCTTTTAGTTTTGTCGTTTGATCCACATAGATAGCGCCTTCTCCACCAAGTGATACAATTACTGCTTGTGCGCCTTCTTGTAATAATGATTCTGCACATTCAATGACTTCTTGGTCAGTTTCTATCTGTTTATCAAATATCTCTTCTAATTCAGTTTTGTTCGGTTTAACAAATTTAGGTTTGTAAGAAAGAATCGATTTCATTAAATCCTTTTCAGCATCTACAATTAAATTTGCGCCTGTTTCTTTTAATATTTCTGCAACTTCTTGATAAACTGGTTTTTTAAGCGTACTTGGTACACTTCCTGCAATAATGACCGTATCTTCTGAAGTTGTCTTTTTCATTTTTGATAAAAACTGTTCATAATGATCGGGCTCTATATTTGGTCCTGGTCCGTTTATTTCAGTTTCTAGACCTGATTTTAACTTCACGTTTATTCTCGTATCGTCTTGAACTTCTACAAAATCAGTTAGAATATCTGATTTAGCAAGAGCATCTTTAATAAATTCTCCTGGAAAACCTCCAACAAATCCGGTAGCTGTGCTCTTCACGTTTAACGTTTTAAGAACTCGTGATACATTAATGCCTTTACCACCAGCAAATTTATTTGTCTCATGCGCTCTATTTAATTCACCAACTTCAAATTGATTTGTAAACATCACATAGTCAATTGATGGATTAAATGTAACTGTGTATATCATTGTAGTCCTCCGTTAATATTATATTTTTCTTTAAATTGATCGAAATTACGTATAGTTTGAACTGCTTTTTCAGAAGTTAAAATTTCAATTGATTTCTCATATTCTACTTCTGCAAATGACACTTCATTAAATTTAGAATGATCTAACAAGACGTACACTTGTGATGATAAGTTGATAGCTGTTTCTTTCATTTCTGATTCACTAGGATCAGGTGTAGTTAGACCGTAGTTTAAATCAATTCCATTCATACCGATAAAAGCTTTATCAAATCGATATCTTTCAAGTGATTTAACTGCATTTACACCTATATTTGCGAATGTAGTTGATTTAACTTCTCCACCAGTCATATAAACAGGAATACCTTTTTCTAATAACGGTCTCACATGTGTTAAACCGTTAGTAACTACGATAATGTCTTGTTGTGTAATAAACGGAATCATTTCTAAAGTAGTTGTCCCAGCATCTAAATAAATGGTATCTCCATCCGAAATAAGACTAGCTGCAAGTCTCGCTATTTCTTGTTTCTCATCTTGGTGACGTAATTCCTTATCCGTCATATTTCTTTCTTCATGACGTTTCGCAATTTGAGTAGCACCACCGTGAACGCGTTTAAGTAAGCCTCTTTGTTCTAGTTGTGATAAATCTCTTCTAATTGTAGAAGTACTTGAATTCGTCAAGTTGATGAGTTCTTGTAAAGATACCGTTTCCCGTTGGTTAATCTCTTCTATGATTAATTGATGTCTTTCAGTCGTTAACATACAATCTCCCCTGTTCAATTGTATATAATAAAACGTTTTCATTAAAATGTCAATCACATTCAATCACATTCATTCAAAATCAATCAAAATTTTTTTATGATTTTATAAGTTTAAATGTTTTATGTAGAAAAAGATTACTGTTATACTTATTTAGTATATTTTTAGGAGGCAGAACATGAATAATTCAAAAGAAAAGCTATTTAAACTGATTGAAAATAATGAAAGTAACATGATTGATATTAGAAGGCATTTACATCAAAACCCTGAATTATCATTTGAAGAAGTGAATACTGCAGACTATATCCAATCATTTTATAAAGACAAAGATGTTAATATTATCAAACCTATTGACGGCGAGCATGCTATTGTCGTTGAAATTAAAGGTGGACGTGAAGGTAGAACAATTGGTTTAAGAGCTGATTTCGACGCTTTACCGATTACAGAAGAAACAGACGTACCTTTCAAATCACAAAATGAAGGCGTTATGCACGCTTGTGGACACGACGTACATACAGCTTACTTAATGGGACTTGCAGATGCCTTAATAGAAATGAAAGAAGAATTACCAGGTACTGTCAAAATCATCCACCAACATGCTGAAGAAAAACCTCCTGGCGGTGCTAAAGCAATTGTAGAATCAGGTGTTCTAGACGATTTAGATGAAGTATATGGTATTCATATCGTACCTGCAGCTGGTCCAGAATTCATTGGATATAATAAAGGTCCTTCATTCTCTGGTAGTTCTACATTCAAATTAACGATAAATGGATTAGGTGGTCACGCCGCAAGTCCACACAAAACACACGATGCTTTAGTAGCTGGAACAAACTTTGTAAATGCTATTCAAACAATTGTTTCAAGACGTATCGATCCGTTAGATATGGGTGTTGTTACAATCGGTGCATTTGAAGCGCCGGGTGGTTATAATGTTATTCAAGACAGTGTCACTATTAAAGGTACAGCTCGATATTTAAATCCAGCATTAGAAGAAACAATGTATCAAGAAATCAAAAAAATTGCAGATAGTGTTGCAGTAGGATTTGATGTTAAATATGATCTAGATTACCAATATGGTTATCCAGTACTTTATAATCATCCTGAACAAACAGATAAAGTAGCTGAAATTTTATCTGAAAGTGTCGGAGATTATTTCCATCAACTAGTTGAGATTCCTCAAGTAACAGGGTCAGAAGACTTTGCATATTATTTACAAAAAATTCCTGGTTCTTTCTATATAGTAGGTAGTAAACCTAACGGCGTATCAGAGCCATATATGAACCATCATCCTAAATTTGATGTAAATGAAGATTGTATGCTCGTAGCAGCTAAATCACTAGCTGAAATCACACTTAAAAGATTAGAAAAATAAAAACATAGCTTAAAAAATGTCTATTTTTCAAAACTGACATATAAAAGAGATTGGGACATAAATCCCAACTTAAAATAAATCACCCAATCCGTTGGCATCATTTTCGGATTGGGTGATTTTATATTTCTGATTTTGTAAAGTGCTGACGCCCGGGGGAATAGTATGTGTGAGAGACTACAGGCTCGAGCCATACCCCCAGGCAAGCATGCACTTTACAAAATCATTTTAGTTTAGAACATTTATGTCCTAAACTCTTTATTTTGAGAAAAATTTCTGTTTTATTGAAGCAACTATAATATATCTTCACCACGCGAAGCGACATATATGTTAAACCATTCTTGATCTGTTAATTGTAGCTTAGTCGCTTTAACCGCTTCATCGACTCTTTCAATTTTACTTGAACCGACAATTGGCATTACTTTAGAAGGTAATTTTAATAACCAACTATATATCACAGTGCTAATGCTGACGTTATATTTGGATGCGAGTGGTTGAATCACTTCAAGTATGCGTCTTGATTTTTTATCGTTCTCATCAAATATTTTACCGCCTGCTAATGGACTCCACGCCATAACTTTAACATCATGTTGGAGCATTCTATTTAATGTGCAGTCTTCAATATTTTCTAACTGATACGGTGATACTTCCACTTGGTTGACCGAAATATGTGACATTTCTTTTTTTAAACTTTCGTTCAACAACTCATATTGATTACATTTAAAATTAGAAATACCGAATGCTTTTATTTTTCCTTGTTCCACTAAATGCATGACAGCTCTTGTCATTTCATCTGGATCCATCAGTGGAGATGGACGATGTATAAGTAACGTATCGATGTAGTCTGTTTTAAGATTTAATAATGATTGATCGACCGACTCTATAATGTGCTCATAGCTTTGATCATATCGGTGACCTGTATTTTTAGGTTTATTTTCATTCGGCAAAATAATGCCACATTTAGTGACAATTTCGATTTTTTCTCTTAAATTCGGTGTTAATGCTAATGCGTCTCCAAATAAAGATTCACACGTATAATCACCATAAATATCAGCATGATCCATCGTCGTAATACCACGATCTACAATTTCATGTAAAAAATTGTTCGCTTGCTGATTGCTATATCCCCATTCATTTAATCTCCAAAATCCATGTACAATCCTTGAATAACTAACATTTTTATTTATACGAATACGTTCCATCCCATCATCTCCTATGAAAAATTCAACATATCTAACTTGTTTCGTAAATAAGCTTTATCTATCGTTTCTCCTATTATGACAATCGTTAAGGGCATATTCATGATTTCTGGTTCATATTGAGGTACCCCAAACGCGTATTGAAATAAATAAGTTTGTTCTGGTTCTTCTTTGAATTTAAGAAACCCTTTAATTCTTAGTATTGAATCAGGTAACTGTCTCAAAAATTGAAAGAGCAGTTCCATGTCTACCGGTCCACTAAATGTGTAATTCATTGATTGTATACCGTGATGATGACTATGTTTACCTTCAATAGCTAATATTTCATTCACTGGCATTTCGATATCATCTATATTCGAATAATTCGTGAAGTGAAGTTGAGGTTGATGCTTAATAGATTGTAATGATTCTTTTAATAATGCTTTTTCTTCTGCTGATAATTCATCAGATTTATTAATAACGATCAGATGCGAATACAACATCTGTTCTTCCATAAGTTGTTTCGTCTGTATTGTATATCGTGTTCGTTCTAAGTATCTTTTACCATCCATTACACCGATTATTGAAGGCATTTCAACTTTATCTATTAATGTTGGATTTTGACACGCATCTACCACTTCAACTGGATGTGCAATTCCAGTAGCTTCAATTAACACTAAATCCGGATTTTCTTTATGATATAAATTATGTAAGACGACTTCAATGTCATCTTTCAATGAACAACAGATACAACCATTTAATAAACTTTGACTTGAAACATCGTCACCTAATAGTTTGCTGTCAACATCAAAAGAACCAAATTCATTCATAATAATCGCGACTTTTTGACCAGCTTCTTTAGCATTTAAAATCAGCCTTTGAAGCAAAGTTGTTTTACCGCTTCCTAAAAATCCTGTCAAAACTGTAACAGACATTTTATTTTCATTACTTTGAACCATGTTTAAACCACCTTTCTGCAATTATATGATATAACCATACAAACTACAAAGACTTACGTTTTAAATATTGACCCATCATATAATTTCTACAATGAATCCTTGCTATTATTAAAAATATTTACAAACTAAATTTATTCATTATATAATGAATAAGAAGTTTGTAAAAAAAATATGAACCATTGCATTTGTAGTTTGGGGGAAAGATCATGCCGGATAATTTAAATATCCAAAACCAGTTGTGTTTTAATTTGTATAATGCGCAAAGACAAGTCAATCGTTATTATTCAAACAAAATTTTTAAAGAGTACCAGATTACTTATCCACAATATTTAGTTCTTACTGTTTTATGGGAAACCGCACCGGTCAATGTTAAAAAGCTTGTAACAGAGTTAGCTCTAGATACAGGTACCGTATCCCCTCTATTAAAAAGAATGGAGAATTTGGAACTCATTAAGCGCGAACGTTCTGAATTAGACCAAAGAGAAGTATTTGTTCATTTAACTGAGAAAAGTGAACAAATGAGAGAACATTTGCATCATGCATCTCATCTCATTCAAGATGTATCAGAATTAAGCGACGAAGAATCACAACAGCTTAACAATTTATTACAAAAACTGATTAATAACGTCGACAAAATTAATCAAGAGAAATAGAAATCATGTTTAATTCAAAATAAATAAGCATCTCACTTTAATTTTTTAATCATCAAAGTGAGATGCTTATTTTTTATACATTACTATTTTCACACGAGTTGCTCATTATAATAAATGACTTCAGATAAGTAACCTTTATCTTTCATCAGTTGAGCATAACTACCTTGTTCTAAAATTTCTCCTTCGTTCATGACAATAATATGATCGAAGCTTTGTAAATATTTCAAGTTATGTGTAACAATGATGATTGTGTCGTCTTTATTTAATAAATGATGCATGATATTTTCTTCGTTCTGTTCATCTAAAGATGCAGTTGGTTCATCTAACATCCATATTTGAGCACTTCTTAACAGTAATCTTGCCATAGATAAACGTTGTCTTTCTCCACCGGATATATTTTCAGCGTTTTTAGTTAATTGTTGGTCTAAATCTAAATAACTTAAGTTCACTGTTGAAAGGACTTGCTTCATTTCTTCGTCTTTCGCTTCAATTAACAAGTTCTCTCTTACAGTACCCTCAAAATAGTGATTATGTTGCAACATTGTGTTGATTTCGTCTACATAATTTTCTTTGTCTATTTGAGCGAGCAGTTCTTTATTATAAGATAATACGCCTTCGTTCACACTGTATAATCCCATGAGTAAATTGAGCAATGTTGTTTTACCCGAACCTGATGGCCCAATTATTGCAACATGTTGTCCTTTTTCAATTTCAAAATTGATGCTTTTCAAAGTTGGTCTTTCTTGAAAATCATACTTGAAAGTTAAGTTTTTCGCATTATACAACGCATCACTGTGCACTGAACTTCCATTGATTTCATCAAAAGATTGATTGATAACTTCTTCTATATTTTGAAGACTTCTTTCTGTATCTGCTTTATAAAATGCGACGTTTGTCATAGGTATCGCTTGTTCAAACAATGTGATGGTGATCATTAAGATACTTGCAAAAAATACAGCATTTAATACGCCATCTTGAATTTGCCATATACATAAGATTGTCATACACCATATGCTGACCATTGATGATAAGTTCAACATGAAATCATACGTACTTAAAAATTTCTGTTCTTTATATTTTTTCTGTTCATATTGATTTTGTTTCTTAAAAACTTTCTCTTTAAAATGTACAAATTGCTGAAATCTCTTTAATTCTGAACGTCCGTTTTCAAAATCAAAATACTCTGCTACATAATCTTCTTCACTTTGTTGAACTTGCATTGCTAGAAGATTAGCACGTTTACTAGATAAATATGGAATTAATATAACGGAAATAAACATCGATATACCAATTACGATACCTGCATATATATTAAAATTAATCATGACTAAAATCGTTATGAAAGTCGTTAATATAATAACAATTGGTGGATAATACACTCTTAATAATATGTTTTGTAATCGTTCGACATTATTCACCATTTGAGTGAGCAAATCGCTTGAACGATATCTTCTAAATACGTTAGGAACTATTGGAATTAAGTGATTAAACAATTCCACCCGAATGTCTCTTAACATCGTAAATGTAGAACGATGTGAATATAACCTTTCGAAATATCTTGTGATCGCTCTAACAAAACCAAATAATTTAATCGTGACGATTAGAATCATTAAAGCATAAAGAGGTGTGCCAAGCGCACTTTTAGAAATCATATATCCACTCAATGCAAACATACCTAATGCGGTCAGCATGCCAAAAACACCTATTATGATTGAAAGATAGAAATCTTTATCAAATTTAATCGTTAATTTTTTCATTGCATGACACCACCTTTATGCGGCACATCGATTTCACGAACTTCACCATTTTGAATTTCAATGTAGTGAGTGGCATATTTCAGAACTTCTTTTCTATGCGCAATTGTGATAACAGTTTTTTCATTCGCAAATTGATTGACCGTATGAACAATGAGCTGTTCAGTCTTAATATCTAACCCTGTTGTCGGTTCATCAAAAATAACGACATCAGGATTGAGCAATAACAATCTGGCAAGTTCAACTCTTCTCATTTCTCCACCAGATAACATTTCATACCCATCACCTATCATCGTATTGATACCTTTTGATAGCTGTGTGACTTTTTCCATGAGTCCTACTTCTTTTAATACATCAAATACATGATTTTCATCATAGTTTTGGAACATCGTGACATTTTCTAGTAAAGTAGCGCTAAAAATGTATGGTCTTTGGGATAGATAACCAATTTTTAATGATTTTTTATACTTAATTTCACCATTATTGGGACTTAGCTCATTTAACATTAATTGAATCAATGTTGATTTACCTGCACCACTTGGCCCAATGATAGCGGTATGACTCTTTTCTTTTATATTTAAATTAATTTTATTAAATGAAAAATCTTGACGATTAGGATATGCGAAAGATACATCATTAAATTGAATCATATCCTGTTGATTCATATTTGAATCGATTTGAATAGCTGTCTTTTTAGCTTGTTCTTCGTTATTCATCTCTTCAATCATTTCAATATAACCTTCACTTTGCTTACCTGTATGAAAAGCTTGTCCTAAATCTTTAATCGCATTATAAAATTCAGGCGCAAGCAATAATGTAATGATTGCTACAACAAATGATACATCGTTAAATACGATAAGTCGCAAACCTACTTCTAACGCCACAATACCGATTCCGAGCATCGAAATAAATTCCAACATTAATCCAGATAAAAATGCACTTTTTAAAATTTCCATCGTTAAATCTCTAAATGATGTACTGGATTTGTGTATTTTCGCAGTTGTTTCATCTGTACGATTAAACAATTTCAGTGACACAAGACCTTTCGTTAAATCTATAAACTCGATCGCAAAACGATCTAAAGACTGCATTTGATCTTTCGCTTTATCGCGTGTTCTTAATCCAAACACAATATAAAATAATGGAATAAATGGCGCAGTTATCATCATAATAAGCGCTGCTGGCCAATGAATGAAAAATAAAGTAATGATAATCGCGATTGGGATAATGGTTGATTTGAAGACTTGAGGCAAATATGATTCATAAAAAGGATGTATACCTTCAACCACTTCGGTTAAAATTGTAACTTTTGATCGTTCAGTATCTTTATTTATCAAATTGTGTCTTACATCTCTTTTCACTTTAAAAGAAAGCTGTTGACCGGACAATTGGTTAAGATAGTTAAAGCATGCTCTTAATAACAGCACGGCTAATAATATACCTAGCCATAAATAAAGCTGTTCATATCCTGATTTAACGACGAGCATTTGATTTATAATTTTTCCTAAATATATATTTTGAAATATGACAGTTAAACTGAGTAATAAAGAGGCTAAAAACATGAATATTTGTAACAGTTTATACTCCATACTATACTTTGTTAATTCTTTCACAATCTCACCACCTTTTTCTATTATAACGCCTTTAATAAAAAAATAAACTAAAATGTATTATCATTTATTTATATATTATTATGTAATATTTGGTACAATAATGATACAGTGATTGTCTATAGATAACCACAGACTTTCTTAAAATTAGAGGAGCTAAATTATGTTTATATTAGAATTAATTAAAGCGATTATATTAGGTATTGTAGAAGGCTTGACAGAGTTTGCACCAGTTTCATCTACTGGCCATCAAATATTAGTAGATGATATGTGGTTGAAATCTAAAGCCTTCCTCGGAAGCGAATCTGCATTTACATTTAAAGTTGTCGTGCAATTAGGATCTATTCTTGCAGCGGCATGGATATTTAGAAGTCGATATATAGAAATGTTACATATTAAAGAAAATGAACAGAAAAAAAATCGATTAAAATTATCACACATCATCGTTGGTTTAGTCCCAGCAGGTATACTTGGCTTATTGTTTGATGACTTTATTGAAGAACATTTATTTAGTGTTCCAACCGTGTTAATTGGTTTACTACTAGGTGCTGTATATATGATATGTGCAGATATTTACTCAAAACGTGTTACAAATCCACATAAAGTAGATGCTATGAACTATCCAAAAGCATTTGTAATTGGTTTATCACAAGCGATAGCACTATGGCCAGGATTTAGTCGTTCAGGGTCAACTATTTCAACAGGTGTATTTCTTAAATTAGACCATAAAGCAGCATCTGACTTTACGTTTATAATGGCTGTTCCTATCATGTTTGCTGCCAGTGCAAAAGCATTATTAGGAAATTTACAATTCATTACTTTAGATCAAATTCCATTTTATATTGTAGGATTCATTGCATCATTTATATTTGGTCTTATTTCTATCAAATTATTCTTAAAACTTATTAATCGCGTTAAATTGATACCATTTGCTATTTATCGAATCATCTTAGTCATTGTTATAGCAATTGCTTACTTCGGATTCGGTATCGGTCAGAACATCGGCTAATACTTGTAACCGACAGTTTGAAGTTGATGTTAAAGGGTATTAAAATAAGATATATCAATAGAAATTAATATGGAGGAATAACTCATGAATGATAAAGTTAAACTAATCGTCAATACATTACCATTAATACTTGTACCATTAATTAAAGAACGTAAAAAAATTAAAGAACACCCAGATGTTAAACACGTTACTGAAACGACAGTTGATTTTTCTCATAAAGTTAAAGATAAATCTATAGAAACAAAAGAAAAAGTTTCCGAAAAATCTCAACCAGTCATATCTTATGTCGGACAAAAGAAACGCTTATACGACTATAACAAACAAATGAAACAACCTTTTAAAGAAGAGAAAAAAGAAGCAAAACAATTACAAAAAGAAATTGATCATTTAGATAAAAAACTTCAAAAAAATATAAGTGAACGACAAAAAGAAGAAGAAAAAGCACGCAAAGAAAATCAAAAAGATCGTCTTAAAGAACTTAATCATTATCTAAAACTTGAAGAAAAACAAGCTAAAAAAGGTGAAAAACTTCAAAAAGAAAATGAAAAAGATGTATCTAAATTAGATAAAAAACTTCAAGAAAATATTGAAGCACGCGAACAAGAAGAACAAAAATTAGAAGCTGAAAATAAAGAAAAGCGTATTAAAGAAATCAATGAGTTTAAAGAAAAAGAAAACAAGCAGCAATCAACACAAACGAAATCTTTAGAAGATGTAAGTTCAAAACAAGCTAAGCCGAACATTCAAGCATTAGTAAACGAACGCGTTAGAAATGAGAAAAAAGAACCAGCCAAGCATAAATTGTATAATCAACATAAAGCGTCTATGTCTCAACATATCAATCAATTCCCATATGATGAACATACAACAGAACATACAACATCTGAAAAAAGATCTCGTCGTAATAAATGATTAATCGAATCATTATAGATGGAGATGCTTGTCCAGTTACGGATGATGTCATTCGTATCACTCAACATACAAGCATCTCCGTTCTTATTATAAGAAGTGTTAATCATTTTTCATTAACTGAATATCCAGATTACGTTTCAACCATTTATGTTGATCACGGTGCGGATAGCGCTGACTTTAGAATTGTTAAACTTACAAAACCTGATGATATTGTTGTCACACAAGATTATGGACTTGCGAGCCTTTTATTAAATAAAGCACAGCATGTCATACACCATAAAGGTTATGCATACACAACAAATAATATCGAACAGTTATTAACGCAAAGGCATATCTCAGCACAAGTAAGACAACAAGGCGGTAGAACTAAAGGTCCTAAAAAGCTGACACAAGAAGACCATAAAGTTTTTTCGGAATTTCTATTACAGCTTATAAAAAAAGACAATGTCAGCAAGTGACATTGTCTTATTCTATAAGTTGATTTTTAGATTTTTCTAAATTGACTTTATCAGTTTCTTTCATTTGTTCAAGTTCTAGACGCATTTTATCTGTTTCTAGCAAATAATTTTCATGTTTAATTTTTTCAAGCTCTAACTCATCTTTAACACTTTGTGCTTTAATTTTTTCAATTTTAACTGTTTTAGATTGATGGTTTTTGACAAGGCCAGCCGCAGTTGAAATGAGTACGATAAGTACAACCATTAGAAATACATTCACAGGTAACCCCTCCTATCTTTATGAATGGAATTTAGAATTCTCTCATTATTATTATACTACATATTCGAAAGGAGTAATATACATGAAAAGAATCGCTGTATTTTGTGGTGCAAGCAAAGGTAACGACCCTATCTATACCGAGCAAGCTTATGCTTTAGGTAAGTATTTAGCAGAAAATCATTATGAATTAATTTATGGTGCTGGTTCAACTGGAATGATGGGGGCTTTAGCGAATGGTGTAATAGACCATGACGGCATTGCCATAGGTATTATGCCAAAATTTTTAGGGGATCGTGAAATCGCACATGATAGCTTAACAGAATATCACGTTGTTGAAACGATGCATGAAAGAAAACAAATGATATCTGACATATCAGATGCTTTTATTATGTTGCCGGGCGGAGCCGGTTCATTAGAAGAGTTTTTTGAAATATATACATGGGCTCAAATAGGTTTACATCATAAACCTATTGCCGCTTTAAACATTAAACAATTTTTCAATCCTTTAAGTTCAATGATTGATCATTTAATTTCAACTGAATTTGTAAGTAAAGATTATAAAAATTTAGCGATTATTGAAGACGATATTGATACATTATTCCATTCAATGAAAAAAGCTCAACCTGTTAAACTTCGAGATTATCAAAAGTAGCATGAAATGATTTTTCATCATATACATCAACGTTATTTAATTTAAAGAGGGCTGTCGTTACACCGACGCCTTCTTTTTTATTGCCCGTAAATGTTCCATCATAAATAACTGTAGAGCCACAAGATGGGCTATCACTTTTCAAAATCACTGTTTGCGCATCTAAATCTTTTATAATAGAAAGTGCCCTTTTCGCACCTTCTTTAAACTGATGTGTAACATCTTGACCAGATACTGTGACAACTTTTGCTTGTTCATTCCAAACATCATAACCGTCTCCACCAATAATTTCTGCTGGTTCTCTCGGTACTTGAAGTCCACCTAATATCTCAGGACAAACGCTTATCGCTTTTTTGTTATCAATTAAATTTTTATAAAACAAATCTAATTTATGATTACCGTCATACCTTACTTGCTCGCCTACTAAACATGCACTGATAACAATCATATAATCGACTCCTTATAAAACTTTATGATATAAAACATGTGCTGCTAAATGTTCGTCATGTATAACTTTAGGATGCAAAAAATTTCTAATGTGTTCCATTTCTAATTTTTCCATAACTCTTCTAGATGGTTTATTAATTTCTGACGTAAAGCTATAAACTTCATTGATGCCCTTTTCTTTTGCATACGTTAATACAGCTTCTGCCGCTTCGGTAGCTAAGCCATTACCCCAAACATCCTTATCTATACGCCACCCAATTTCATAAAACGGTAACTCTGGGAAGGTTAATTCACTATCTTCAGGAATGTAGTTAAGTCCTACCATGCCAATAAAGCTCTTAGTTTCTTTTAACTCCACAGCAAATAAACCAATTTCATGTTGGTTAATAATTGCTTTCATTTGATCAATAATATTTTTTGTTGCGCTGTAACTTAATATATCTGGAAAGTACCTTCTTACTTCAGGATTTGCATTCATACTTTGAAATTTAGCAACATCCTCGTCTTTCCAATTTCTTAGTATTAAACGTTTTGTTTCAATGTACTCAGTCATTTACTTCACCCAACCTTTATCATATTAAAAAAGGATGTACTATTATTTTAGCACATCCTTTCAAAAATTATGATCTTACTGAACTTCTAATGTGAAATCTTTTACCAGTTGGGCCTTCTATACTAAACATTCCGCCTTTTCCATCTACAACATCTAACTCTAAATTAGTATGTTTCCAATATTCATATTGCTTTTTGTTCATATAGAATGGTACACCTTCAATTTCACCTAGTTTCACATCTACATCTCCAATAATCAATGTTCCTTCAACGAATAACATCGGAGAGCTACCATCACAACATCCACCTGATTGATGAAAAATGAGATTTTCACCATGTGTCTTTTTTAAATCTCTAATGAGTGATCTGGCTTTTTCAGTAGCAGTGACTTGCTCAGTCATTTAGAACAGTCCTGCAGGCTTCTCGTCATAACTCACGAGTAAGTTTTTAGTTTGTTGATAATGGTCTAACATCATTTTATGATTTTCACGGCCAATACCACTCATTTTGTATCCTCCGAATGCCGCGTGTGCTGGATAAGTATGGTAGTTATTTACCCATACACGACCTGCTTGGATACCTCTACCAAAACGATAAGCTTTATTTTGGTTTCTCGTCCAAATACCTGCACCTAATCCATATAAAGTATCATTTGCCATTTCTAAAGCTTCATCATCATCTTTAAATGTCGCTAATGATAAGACAGGTCCAAATATTTCTTCTTGGAAAATCCTCATATCTTGAGTACCTTTAAAGATTGTTGGTTCAATATAGAATCCATTTTCTAATTCTCCAGATTCTTTGCGCACATTACCACCAACTAATACTTCAGCGCCTTCTTGTTTACCAATATCTAGATAACTTTTAATTTTCTCAGCTTGTTCTTGAGAAGTTTGTGCACCAAGCATTGTTTCAGGATCTAGTGGGTTACCTGTTTTGATTTGTTTAACACGCTCTATACATTTTTCAATAAATTTATCGAAAATATCTTCATGAACTAACGCTCTAGATGGACATGTACAAACTTCACCTTGGTTCAGTGCGAACATGACTAACCCTTCGACAGCTTTGTCTAAGAAGTCATCGTCTTCATCCATAATGTCTTTGAAGAAGATATTTGGTGATTTCCCACCTAATTCTAACGTTACTGGAATTAAGTTTTGACTCGCATTTTGCATGATGATACGACCAGTCGTTGTTTCACCAGTAAATGCTACTTTGTTAATATCTTCATGAGTAGCTAAAGCTTGTCCAGCTTCTGCACCAAAACCATTTACGACGTTAATTAATCCTTCTGGTAATAAATCTGCAATTAATTCAATAAAATGCAGAATAGATACTGGAGTTTGTTCAGCTGGTTTAAGCACAACAGCATTACCTGTTACGATTGCAGGTGCCAATTTCCATGTTGCCATTAATAATGGGAAGTTCCACGGAATAATTTGACCTACCACGCCGATAGGTTCTTTAAAATGATAAGCCACTGTATCATTATCAATTTGTGAAATAGATCCTTCCTCAGCTCTTACGACACCAGCAAAATATCTAAAGTGATCTACTACTAATGGTAAATCTGCTGCTAAACATTCTCTAATAGGTTTCCCATTATCAAATGTTTCAATAACAGCTAATTCTTCTAAATGCGCTTCTACACGGTCTGCTATATCTAAGAGTAATTGCGAATGTTCAGCTGGAGATTTTTTAGCCCACTCAACTTGTGCTTTATGCGCAGCTTTTACCGCTTCATCTACATCTTCTTTAGTTGAACGCGGAATTTTAGCATAAACTTCACCAGTAACTGGTGATCCATTATCAAAATACTCACCATTTTTAGGATCAACCCATTTACCACCAATAAAGTTTTGATACTTATCTTTTACTTTGTATTTTGCATTTGTTGCAGTTGGATATTCAAAAGCCATTTTAAAACGCCTCCCTTAAATTGATTACATATTAATTTTAATCTAGGGGAGCGCTTTCATCAACTAAAAAGCATTTTATAATAATGATATAAAGTTACAGAAAAAGTTACAAATAATATTATACAATTGGTGCATCTAGTTTAATAATTTTATATTTTAAAATCTTACGATTTTGAAAGTGCATGCTTGCCTGGGGGTATGGCTCGAGCCTGTAGTCGCGCGCGGCATACTATTCCCCCGGGCGTCAGCACTTTGCAAAATCGTGGAGAATAGTCCAAGCGATATTAGGGTTACAGTGTTCAATAAGCGCTATGGATAAAGCGCACGAAGACCTAAGAGATATCGTGCGATTCTGGTAAAATATGGGTGAAACGCACGAAGACTTAAAAGATATCGTGCGATTTTGGTAAAATATGGGGAAAACGCACCAAGACTCAGAAGATATCGTGCGATTCTGGTAAAATCTGGATAAATCGCACCAAGACTCAGAAGATATCGTGCGATTCTGGTAAAATCTAAAATACATAAATTGGTTTAGCTTTAATGGCTACCAATATAAGAAAAAGAGCGTAAATTCATATTTATTTAAGAATTTACGCTCTTTCTCATTAATCTAGGATATTAATGTCCTAGTCATCTTTTTGCTATTTATCATGTGGAGCTTGACTTGATAATTTCAACGACTCTATTTATCATGTGAAGCCTGACTTGATAATATCAACGGGTCTATTTATCATGTGGAGCCTGACTTGATAAATTCAACGGTCCTATTTATCATGTGGGGCCTGACTTGATAATTTCACGGCCTCTATTTATCATGTGGACCTTCACTTGATAATTTCACGGCCTCTATTTATCATGTGGACCTTCACTTGATAAATTCAACGGCTCTATTTATCATGTGGCCCTCGACTTGATAAATTCACGGGCACTATTTATTCTACATTCATCGTTGTTTTAGCAATTACATTTCCGCCTGATAATACTTCTACATCTACATTATTATCGGCTTCATTGGCTATTTTAGTTTTGAAATACCAATCTGTTACGCCATTATTAATTTTTGGATTAACGGATTCAGACACACCTGGTGCTTGACCGTTAAACATGCCGACTTCTTGTCCGTCTTTATTCTTAATTGATAACTGGAATTTTTGATTTACTAATTGTGATTCGTCTACGTGGACAGTTATTTCAAATTTCTGTTGTCTTTGTACAGAAGTTGGCATATCGAATTCACTTTGGTTACTTTGTTTATTGCTACTACTTCCTGTCGAACCTTCACTACCTTCATTATCTGTGCTCGATTCCGTTTCGGATTCATTGCTCGTCTCAGTATCAGTAGCACCATAACTTCCTGAGGCATATGTGGAAGCATCATACCATTTATAACCTTGCTTTGGTGTACCCCAAGGTTCTTTTTCAACTTCACTACTGTTTTTTGGTTCTTCAAAATTTAATAAAGGGGTCTGTTCATCAAGTTGTATGCCCATTGAAGAAAAATCTTTATCGCTTTCTTTCTTATTCAACCATTCAACAATTTGCATGTTCATTTTTTGGTTATCTTCTTCTTTAAATCCGTCATATGTTTTCTTCGTTTCACCGTTGTCTTCTCGTTTATATTTTGGAGATTTATCTTCTACCATTGAGGAATCTCCTATAAATGCACCTTTACCTTCATCTACTTTACTAATCGCGATATAAGGACCTTCACTTTTTCCACCACCATTATATATACCTTGGTCGACGGCATGATTCCACACATCATCTTTCGATAATTTTGGAACAAATGCTATACCTTTTGCTTTATTAGGATCTGTAATTGCCATCGTAGATCCTGCATGCATCGACACTGCATTGACACCTTGAGTAATGCCAAAGCTATCTTTATCATTGGCTAAATCGTCTACTTTAATATTTCCAAGTGCATTATATCTAAATCTTAAACCAAAGACATCATTTAAAAAGTCTCTACTTTCGACATCTTGCATTTTTTCAGAATTACTTTCTTCAGATGTCATACCTTTTGTAGGATTATCATAAGCCCCTCTTCTATAACCATTCATAACTTCAGATGAATCCCATCGATTAAAGTTGCGGTCAGCATTATAATGATCACTAATCATCAACGTACTACCACCTGATTTTACATATTTCTCAATCGCTTGTTGTTCACTTGCTTTAAGTGGGTTATTGGATTCAGGTATGACAACAAGGTCATATTTTTTCATCGTATCGTATTCTAACAATTGATGAAATCCTAAATCTGTTACTTCATAATTTTCTTTCGTCAATGCTTCTGCAAAGTCAGAAAAGCCACCGTTAACGACCCAGTCTGCACTGCCAGCCGTTTGACCATGACTACTATCAAAAAGTACTTTCCCTTTTATTTCATCACTGTTTGGTGATAACACGACTTTTCCATCTTTCCCTTCTTTTTCACTCGCATTATTCGAGCACCCAACTATTACAAACGCTAATAGTCCTATTAAACTAATCAAGATAAGTTTCGATTTCATGATAATCTCCTTATGTATAAAATAAACCTCTAACAACACGTCATGTTAGAGGTTTTATTGATATTTTACGTTCTTCTAATATATGTCAGCAATTTAATTGTTACAGGATCTGTATCATAGTTTTTAAATCCTCTAGGAACTTCAATCGTTGCATCAATTAAATCATTAACATCATTAAAACGATATGTTACTTGATTGATGTTTGATTTGCGATTGAAAACAACAGCTTCAGATGGCCAACTTCTCACTTCACCTGTTGTTGACTGTAATGTACGACCAGTGATCGTTTCGATTTCATGCCCTAGTTCTAATAATGTTAATTTTTTTCCTTCAATCAAAACAAAATCTTTTTCATGCACGATGACATCCCTCTTTTCAATTAATCCTTTATAGTTTATTCCCTAATACAATTCAATCTAAACGCGACTATATATTCAATTTAAAAGATTTAACTTTATCAGTAGCGCCATCATATGTAGATGTCTTACTCACGCCACCATGAATGTTAAATGTTGCGGTATGATCTTTAATTGCTTTATAAGCTTTTTGAGATATCGGAATAGATTTTAAACTTTTCGTTTTTTCACCTGGTTGGTACTCATCCGTATTCTCTTTAGATTTTTTCATATATTTTTCATTGTGTGAATCTGGTATAAATGAAGCATAGTCAGAACGTTGTTTATGCTCTCCTTCTTGAATCGATGCAGCATTGTCATAATACAACTTTTCTTTTGTTGTATTTTCAGTCATCACTTCATACATGACAACATAGCCATCTTTAGCACCATTGAAAAGCAGCACTTGACCTTCTGGCATATTATTCACTTGGAAAATTTGTAAATGATCGATTGTAACTTTTATACCACTATCTTCAAATTGAAAATGTTTGTTATCAATGTCATTTACAAGTTCTACATCACCATTTGTTGATGTTCGAATTGTATTAGGAAAAGGCTTTTTTGCTGATTGCGCGTTACTTTCAGAACTTGAAGTTTCTTTTTTATTTTTAGTTTCTTCTTTTTCACTTTTTGATGTTTCAGTATCAGATTGATTTTCTTTTACTTCATCTTCAAGTTTTTTAAGTTCTTTTTCTTTATCTTTAATACTGTCTTTTAATTTTTCATTTTCTTTTTCTAAAGACTTTTTATCTTGTTGATAATCTTTAGATGATTGTTCTAAAGATTTAATTTCTTGTTTTAAATTTTGCTGTTCATCATCATCATTGCCACATGCTGCTAAAATAATTGATGAGCTCACCATAAGTAAAAGTACTTTCTTCATAGGTGTCGCCTCCCATATATAGTCTTAAATATTTTACCACACAACATGTAAGCTATCTATTGAAAACAAACTAGATGCTATTTCCTAGCACAATCATTTCATCATAATTGACAGACTCTCTTAATTTTAAAGCCATAGAACGGCTAATTTTACCTTCTTCAGTTAATTGATTAATCATTTCTCTTTGCATTCTTAAAGCGTAAATCTCCATTTCTGTATATACAGCTGTATGATTACCTTTGAAATAGTCAGGTGTTAATCTTTCAACTTTATTTAAATAAGAATCACATACAATGCTCATTTCAAATGCATTATCATCATTCATTTCTTCAGTTAATCTCTTCACAACTTGGAAATGCACTTCTTTAGTAATAAATCTCATTTCTTTTAAGTTTGCTTCAATAGTAAGTGAACTTGTCGCATTGACGAATGTTTTAATTCTTCTACGTCGAACAAACAACTTCAACATAAGTTTCCCTTTCGTATACAATGATGCATTCTTAAAGGTTGTTGAACGTTCTGTAATTTGTCTGTAATTATCAAATGTACTTTGTGAAATTTTATTGTCGCTAATTAACTTATCTAACGTTTTGAATTCTGTATCGATCGCGATTCTTTGCATGCGTTCTAGTTCTTTAATATCTTCATCTTTTTCGTCACTTTCTCTTAAAAATGACAGTTGCATATGATAGCTACGCGTAATTTTCCCATAAATATAGCTTGTTTCTTTACTATAAAATTCTTTTAAATGCTCTAATGCACCTTCTATGAGCAATATTTTAGCTGCATTAAATGTTAATAAGCTTTGATCTTTAGGCTTAGCTTTAGGCGTTACAAACGGTAATACAATTTGAGCCAATACTAAACTGATTAAAATTACACCAGTAGCAATAAAGAGCAAATGATCTCTATAAAGAAAATTTGTATGCTCTGATAATTTAAACGGTAACATTAAAGCGATAGCCAATGAAATCGTACCGTGAACGCCACATATGGTCATAATAAATGCATATTTAAAGCGATTCGGTTTATCAATTTGAGATTGAGGCGCTATGTCTTTACCGCTATTTAACATTTTTGAAAATCTACTCTCAGGTAAGTAGAAATATGGGTATGAAATAAGCACCCAAATATACCTAAATATATAAACTAATGCAGCTACAAAAAGCGTCATGCCAATAACGTGAACGACTTCATGTTGTGGTTCTTTTAATATATTAAACATAACTTCTGGTATTAAGAAACCTAATAAAATAAATACAAATCCATTTAATAAGTAACTTAATAAATCCCAAGTATGATTATAAGTAACTTGTTCTTTTGTAGTTGCTTGGGCAATTCTATCCTTTTCAACACCATGAATTAATCCAGCGATAACAGCAGCAATAATACCTGATGAATGGAAAGTTTCTGCGACGATATATACTAAGAACGGCGTGATCACCTGTATAAACGTCAACATATTTCCATTATTAACACCATTTTTAGTTAGATAAACGCGTAGTTGAACTACTCCATAACCGAGTATGAGCCCAACAATTGCGCCTCCGACTGCAGTGATAAGAAATTGACCAACCGCTCCAGATAATGAGAAAGATCCGCCTACTAATGCTGCTAATGCAATCTTAAATGATAAGATACCTGCAGCATCATTTAATAAAGACTCTCCTCCTAGAATTGTCATGGAACCTTTTGGTAATAATTTTCCTTTTGCAATCGCTTGAACTGCTACTGCATCAGTTGGAGAAACAATTGCACCAATAGCAAAACATGCCGCTAGTGGTAGTTCAGGCCAAACTAAATGTAATAAGAATCCAACTCCGAGAACTGTTGTAAATACAAGTACAAGCGCCATAGACATAACTGGCTTTAAATACCTAGCCAAATGGACACGTGAAACTGAAATACCTTCTAAAAATAATAGTGGTGCAATAATACCAACCATAAACACTTCAGATTCAAAGTTTAATTCAACCGGTATCGGAGATAAGAAAATAACAAACCCGATAATAATCTGAACAAAACTTAAAGGAATTTTAGAAATGTAATGGTGGATAATTGAACTTAGGATAATTCCCATAATGAACCATAAGAACCCTTCAAATATGGCCATAGAATTCCTCTCTTCTATTTAAAATAACTTTTTACGCATAATAATTTTTTCAACTTCATAGTCCATCGATTCATTAATATGAATCATATTTTTATTGTGAGCATGGACAGTTGAAACTATGGTATATGCACCCATTTGTTGTGCCCACATTTCTATCTCTTGCTTTAATTTTTTAGCGATACCTTTCTTTCTATGACTTTCAATGACAAGAAGATTATAAATTTTAACTTCTTTATCCTTATCATCAAATTTAGCCCATATAAAACCAACACAATCACCTTGCATAAAAGCACCAATTAATACACTTTTCTCATGTTCAAGTGAACGCTTGATAGCCTCATATTCTAGCGTTATAGCCAGTTTCATACTTTGTTTTTCATCTTTAAAAGATTCAGCAGCCATTTGGCTTACTTTATAAATATTCGCATCATCTTTTATACATTTCGTTTCAAACATTATTCTACCCACCTAATTATTATCGATTAATAATTTAATTGCCAAAATAAATATAATGATAAACATAATGATTTTTAATTTCTTTTCAGGTAACGAAACCGTCAAACGACCGCCAATAAAACCACCTAAACCTGAACCTAGTGCCAAACTAATTGCAAATGGCCAATTAACATAACCTTGAAAAATAAATACAAAAGTGGATAAAGATAAGTAAATCGTTATTACCAAAGTCTTCATGCACTGAACTTCGGCATAATTTAATTTAGGTATAATTAAATTTAAAGCGATAATAAATAAAAAACCTACAGCAGCTTGAACTACACCACCGTATATACCTAGCGCTAGAAATACAATTATTAGAAGAACTATTCTAAAAGTAGATAGTTTTTCAGTTTGTTTACTAGCATCTTTCCATCTTGTTGGAACAATCATAACGATTAAAACGAGAAGCATAATAATACCTAACATGCGGTTGAAAATAGCATCTGGGAGATTAATTGCATAATGCACACCAATAAAAGATCCAATAATAGCAGGTATACTCAACATAAGACTTAGCTTCACATTGCGCATTCCTTTTATGTAAAATACATATAACCCTATTACGTTTTGAACTAATATGGCAACCCTATTCGAAGCGTTCGCAACTGTAGTAGGTAATCCAAAAAATATGAGTAATGGTAGCACAATTAAAGATCCACCAGCCGAAACAATGTTAATCGTTCCAGCAAAAATACCTACTAAAAATACAATAAATAATGTCATGATCTCCAAGAGTTCACCACCTGTCATATTTAATAATATCGGAAAATTAATCATCTGTAAAAAGGATGAACCTCAAATTAGTAATGTTTTATTATAAAATACTTGTTAAAATGAAATTAATGAACAAAGAAAGGATAACGCTGATGAAAAAATCAACACGCGACCTTATAATTGAGAACAATGTAAAACGTTTAAGACTTAATAGTCACGACAGAGAAGTCTACGAAAATTACATAACATACGTACGCGCCAACTTAAGCATTAACGAATATGATTCAGAAAAAATGTTACTAAACATTTTGAACCATTTACTAAGCGCAGAAAAAGATGGCATGCATGCAATGGAGTTCTTTGATCATAACCCAAAACAACATGCAGATAACTTAATCAAAAACATGCCTAACCGCACATTCCAAAATATCTTTAAATTTATAGGATTACATATATTAATATTGTTAGGCATATTTTCATTTATAAGAGGATTTACAGGATTCTTCACCCAAATAGAATACACCTATCTATATACGTTTCTCATAACATTTATAACAGGCTTTACGATGATATTTATTTTTATATGGATGATATTCAAAGTAGTACAAATAAGGATATACAGCGAATCTAATTGGACGACACTCATAACAAACATTTTAATATGTGGAGTACTCGTACTGACGATATTAGCCTTTTATTTACCAGGATTCTATTTACAACTAGGACCTAAAATTCATATATCCAATTGGGCTTATATTATAATTTCATTCATACTCACACCATTAGGACTGTATATAGACCATCATCGAAAAATAGATCAACCCGATACAAGGTAGTATTACAAGCTTTATAGCCAAAAAAATCTTACGATTTTGAAAGTGCATGCTTGCCTGGGGGTATGGTTCGAGCCTGTAGTCTCTCACTCATACTATTCCCCCGGGCGTCAGCACTTTACAAAATCGTGGAGGATAATCCAAGCGAAATTAGGGTTACAGTGTTCAATAAGTGCTACGGATAAAACGCACGAAGACTATGGAGATATCGTGCGATTTTGGTAAAATATGGGTAAAACGCACGAAGACTCAGAAGATATCGTGCGATTCTGGCAAAATATGGATAAAACGCACGAAGACTCAAAAGATATCGTGCGATTCTGGCAAAATATGGGTAAAACGCACGAAGACTCAAGAGATATCGAATAATGGCTACCAGTATAAGAAAAAGAGCGTAAATCCCTATTTATTCAAGAATTTACGCTCTTTCTCATCAATCTAGTATATTAATGTCCCAGTCATCTTCTTGCTATTTATCATGTGGAGCCTGATTTGATAAATTCCACGGCTCTATTTATCATGTGGGCCTCGACTTGATAAATTCACGGGCTCTATTTATCATGTGGAGCGCGACTTGATAAATTCAACAGCTCTATTTATCATGTGAAGCCTGACTTGATAATATCAACGGGTCTATTTATCATGTGGGCCTCGACTTGATAAATTCAACGGCTCTATTTATCATGTGAGCCTTGACTTGATAAATTCAACGGCTCTATTTATCATGTGGAGCCTAACTTGATAAATTCAACGACGCTATTTATCATGTGAGCCCTGACTTGATAAATTCAACACAATCTCCATAACGCTCGAGCTCCTTAAAAGTTTTCATTCACAATTGCATATAAGTAATGATCTTTCCATTCTCCATTGATTCTTACATTTGCTCTGTTTAAGCCTTCTCTTATCATACCTGCTTTTTCTAATACTTTAACCGACCCTATGTTTGTTGGTTGCACGCCTGCTTCAACTCTATGAAATCCTAACTCATTAAATGCAATTTTGATAACTTCTTTTGCTGCGTATGTGGTAATACCTTTGCCATTATATGCTTGGTCTAATGCATACCCCATCATGCAACTTTGGATATTATGTCTTACGACTGCGAACAAATCGATTGTACCGATTATTTTATTTTCTTCAATTTGAACAATAACGTAATGGTACCCGTCATCGTTTTTCATATCTTGTAATTGTTTATCTATATTTTTTCTATAATTATATAGTTGGTAGTCTGCATTTTTACGATCTGCTGCTGAATAGTTTTCAAATAGCGTTCTATTTCTAATATCCAAATCTAAAAGTTCGTTTGCATCTTGTATTTTGACTGGTCGAATTTCAATCATGGTGCACCCCCGATTACTATTTATAATCTTAGTATACACATCCAGAGAAAAAACCTATAAAAAAAGGCATTTATTATAATTTCAACTTAATTATAATAAATACCTCAATTTTTATGTTTGATATAAGTATTTCCCAACTCTTGATTCCATTTTCCCGAAGATCCATTCGAATACAAGAGCCATCATCCAGTAAATTGCGCTAGCGATGATGTACACTTCTACAAATCTGTAACCATCATTTGCTATAATTTGACTAATTGCTAATATTTCAGTTACTTGTACAACAAATGCGATTGCTGTACCTTTTATTAAAGCTATAAATTGATTACCTAAATTTGGTATAGCGTATCCTATAGCTTGTGGGATCACAATTCTCGTCAAGATATGTCGTCTTTTTAGTCCAACGGTAACAGCCGCTTCTATTTGTGATTC
Organism: Mammaliicoccus sp. F-M27; assembly: GCF_022387115.1. NCBI lineage: Bacteria > Bacillati > Bacillota > Bacilli > Caryophanales > Staphylococcaceae > Mammaliicoccus > Mammaliicoccus sp. F-M27. The sequence continues at coordinate 120,535 of NZ_JAJNIE010000005.1, forward strand.
GTCTACACTTTTCAATCCACTGCGCATGACTTCTGTTAAATACGCTGCTGAATGTAAAGTAAATACAAAGAGTACAATCATTAATGGATGAGCACCATCAGGATCTAAATTCGTCTGCAAAACGTTATTAAGCCATTCTATGATGATCGGCGTCCCATAATAAAAAGCGAATAACTGAACAATGAGCGGTGTTGATCTAAAGAATGAAACAAATACGACGATAAGTTGATTGATAACAGGTAATTTTCTTTTTCGAATTAGAGCAAATATGGTTCCTATAACTAATCCAAAGACCATACTGATTACCGCGATTAATAATGTTGTTGGAACACCTTTTAAAATATCCCCAACGTGTTCATACATAAAAGGAAAATCTATAGCCACATTGCTCACCTCATTTGTTCAGTTTGATAGGGTATATTATACTTTTTCTCTAAAAGCATAACGGTAAATTCTACGATGATACAAATAATCCAATAAATCATACATATCGTCACATATACTGGAAACATGCCTAATCCGTAATTATTTCCTATAATTAAATTAACTTGTCCCATCATGTCTATTAGTCCAATAGTAAATGCGAGCGACGTATCCTTAATTAATTCAATCACTTGATTACCAATGTTTGGCAAACTATTTCTAAATCCTTGTGGAATGATAATGCGCGTTAAAATGACTCTATCACTTAAACCAACTGTTTTACCCGCTTCTATTTGTCCTTTATCAACTGAATTATACCCTGCTCTCATTACTTCAGATAAGTATGAACCAGTGTGCAGTGTAAAGGTCAGTATGACGAAAAATAAACGACTAAAATGATTGATATCAATATAAACCCATTGCAAGATAATAGGCAATGCAAAATACACTAAAAACAATTGCAAAATAAGCGGTGTACTTCTTACAAATGAAACATACAATTTCACAAATTGACTTAATATCGGTACTTCTTTTATTCTTATAACCGCCAAAATAAGTCCTAGTACTAAAGCTAATAGAAGGGAAATAATCGTGATAAATAATGTGATAGGTAGTTTATCTAAAATTTGCATAAACAAATCTGGCCATGTTGTCGTCCCCATATTTCTCCTCCTTATAAGCGATCTTTAATATCATTCAATGACTCTTTGTCATCAAACACATTAAAGCTAAACCATTTTTTCGATAACTGCTCAAGCGAGCCATCTTCTTTTAATTCTTTTGTTGCTTTATCAATATCTTTTTGTAATCGTGTATTTTTCTTGTTATATAGAACGTGAATGGACTCTTTTGAAACAACGCCACCTACTTTAACATCTGCATTTAATTCTTTTTGAATCGCTTGATAAGTTGTTAAATTCAAGAACATCGCGTCTCTACGTTTTGATTCAATCATTTTAAAGTTTTCACCATTAGATACTTTATGAATTTCATCAATATCTATCGGTTGTTTATGCGACTTATTATATCCAGTAAGAATCGAATACAATCCACCACTCGGCGCCATTGGTGTCAGTCTTTTGTTATGTAAATCATCTAATGATTCAATATCATGAGTGTCGTTATGTACGATAAGCGTCGTTAAAGAATATACATAAGGTTCTTTTTGATATAAAAACTTCTGTTCTCGTTCTGGTGTTTTGAAGAACCAATTGATGCCCATATCAAATTTACCTACACCGATACCTACCACGTTAGACTCTTCCTCACCAAATTCATATTGAAAATCATATTGTGGCAACTTCTTTTCAAGCATTTTCATATAATCCATATCGTATCCAATAGGATTATTGTCGCTATCTGTATATAAAAACGGCGGATTAACTTCCGCTGACAATGCCACTTTAATTACTTTTTTATGATCATTTTCTTTCGTAATAGGTCCGCAACCAGATAATGAAATGATTAACAAACTTACAATTAAGAATTTAATATACCTCATTTCTTACCTCCTACGATCCAACAGTTGATGTTAAACGACTTAAAAATCTTCTTGTACGTTCAGATGAAGGATTATCTATTACAGATTCAGGTGTGCCTCTTTCGATAATTTCTCCATTATCCATAAATAAGACTTGGTCAGATACTTCTTTAGCAAACTGAATTTCATGTGTCACAATGACCATCGTTCTACCTTCACTGGCAATCTCTTGAATAATATTTAACACACCTTGAACTGATTCAGGATCTAATGCTGAAGTCGGCTCATCTAATAAAAGTACTTCCGGTTCGATACTTAATGCTCTAACGATACCTACACGTTGTTGCTGACCGCCAGACAATTGTACTGGATAAGCATCTGCTTTATCTTCCAGTGAAACTTTCTCTAAATATTTCATAGCTTTCACATTCGCTTCTTTTTTATTCATACCTTGCCCATATATCAAACCTTCAGTGATATTTTCTAAAATGGTACGATTTTTAAAAAGATTATAATGTTGAAATACCATTGCTGATTGACTTCTTAAACGCGTGATATCTTGTTTACTAAAATTCTCAATATTAAACAACGTATTTCCTAATTCAATGACACCTTTATAAGGTGTTTCAAGCATATTTAAACTTCTTAATAAAGTGGTCTTCCCTGAACCGCTCGGCCCTATAATCGTTGTAACGGTCCCCGTTTCTTGTTCAAAACTAATATCTTTCAAAATCTCATTAGTATCAAACCTATGATGCAATCCTTCAACATTAATCAACCCATTCACTCCCGAACAAAATATTAAGTTGAATTTATCACAACTATTCATATAAGTAAAGTCGGTTTTAATTTAAAATACTATATTCGCGCTTTTCACAAAAATTTTCTTATCTTTTTACTCGGATTAGATTGAATTTTAAAAATTGTCTGACTATAATGGCATATATAACTTAAGGAGGTTTTTATTTATGACACAAGAAAATTGGAATAAAGAAACACTCGCAATTCACGGTGGTCAAGTACCTGATCCAGTTACTGGTTCAACAGCAGTTCCCATCCACCAAACGACTTCTTTCACATTTAAATCTACAGAACATGCTAAAAACTTATTTGCTTTAGCAGAAGATGGAAATATATATTCTCGAATTATGAACCCAACTAATGATGTTTTTGAAAAGCGTATCGCATTATTAGAAGGTGGCTTAGCAGCTTTAAGTGTCGGTAGTGGACAAGCCGCTATTACTTTAAGCATTTTAAACATAGCGGAAAATGGTTCCGAAGTTGTCGCATCAACTAATTTATATGGTGGTACATATAATTTATTTGCCGTTACATTAAAGAAATTTGGTATTAAAGTACATTTTGTAGACCCAGATGATCCAGCGAATTTTGAAGCTGCAATAAATGAAAATACTAAACTGATCTTCGCTGAAACAATCGGTAATCCACGTATAGATGTGTTGGATATCGAAGCTGTCGCTGAAGTTGCGCACAAAAATGGCATTCCTCTAATAGTCGATAATACATTTGCATCACCTCACCTATTACAACCTATTAAATACGGTGCGGATATCGTTGTACATTCAGCTACTAAATTTATCGGAGGTCACGGAACTTCTATCGGAGGCGTGATTGTAGATAGTGGTAAATTTAATTGGGATAATGGAAAATTCCCAGGACTAGTTGAACCTGACCCAAGTTACAATGGTGTTTCTTACGTAAATGATGTTGGAGCAGCAGCTTATATTACGAAAGCGCGTGTTCAATTGTTGCGTGATATTGGTCCGGCACTATCACCATTCAATGCTCAACAATTCTTAATTGGGCTTGAAACATTACATTTAAGAACTGAACGTCATTCAGAAAATGCTCAAAAAGTAGCAGAATTTTTAGAAGCACATGATAAAGTGAGCTGGGTAAACTACCCTGGTCTTAAATCAAATCAATATTATGACCTTGCTCAAAAATACTTACCTAACGGACAAGGTGCAATTCTAACATTTGGTGTTAAAGGTGATTCTGAATCTATTCCAGACTTTGTAGAAGCACTATCACTGTTCTCACTATTAGCGAATGTTGGAGATTCTAAATCACTTGTTATACATCCAGCAAGTACGACTCACCAACAATTATCTGATGAAGAACAAATCGCTTCGGGCGTAACGAAAGATTTAGTACGTCTATCCGTCGGTACAGAATCTAGTGATGATATTATTAAAGACTTAGAACAAGCTTTAAATAAAATTAAATAACTTTCAAAAACATCCGAAGTTAATATAAAACGAGCGCAAATTCTTTAAAAATAAGAATTTGCGCTTTTTTAAGTTTATCTTTATGAGTCTTCGTGCGTTTAGCTCGGATTTCACTTGGCTTACCCCTCGTGATTTTATCAAGTCAGTGCTCACATGCTTCTCTTCCAAAATATTCAAAGAAGTTAAAAGAAAATGTAGCTCAAGATTATTTAAATAAAGGTATTTCGCTAGAAGGTTTAGATATTAGATATAACATAAGAAGTAAATCAACTTTACGTCAGTGGATAATTCAGTATACTAAGGGTAAGAAAAATAAATCACATGAACCCGAGGTGTCTATCGTGAATACTAAAAAAACGACATTAGAAGAAAGAATTGAGATTGTAAAATATTGCTTAGATCACAATATAACGTGCAAAGAAGCTTCTGAAAAATTCAATTTAAAATATAGCCAACTTTACAGTTGGATTCAAAAGTATAAAGAACATGGTGAAGATGGTCTTATTGATGGCCGAGGCAAAAGTAAACCACAAAGCATCATGACACCAGAAGAAGAGTTGAATGCGCGTATAAAAGTACTTGACGAAAGAAATAAATATTTAGAAATGGAAAACGAAGTATTAAAAAAAGAGGAAGAGATAGAGAGGCAGTTGATGAAAGAAAAATCAGGCAAAAAGCATCGTACAAAACGATCAAATCACTAAAAAATACTTATCCTATAGTATGGTTATGCCAAGAACTAGAAATTTCTAGAGCGAGTTATTATAAGTGGATGAATCAAAAGACCCCAAATGATAAGTAGCAAAAAAATCTTTATAATCTTTCCTCACGATTTTGCAAAGTGCTGACGCCCCGGGGAATAGTACGCGAGAGAGACTACAAGCTCGAACCATACCCCTAGGCAAGCATGCACTTTCAAAATCGTAATATTTTAAAACATACAGAGCTCCTATGTTGCTTGTTTCGTCAGTCTTGCAACTTACAGAGCTTCTATGTTGCTTGTTTGCTAAGTCTTGCAACTTACAGGCATTCTATGTTGCTTGTTTCGTCAGTCTTGCAACATTCAGAGCTTCTATGTTGCTTGTTTCGTAAGTCTTGCAACTTACAGAGCTTCTATGTTGCTTGTTTCGTCAGTCTTGCAACATTCGGACCTCCTATGTTGCTTGTTTCGTAAGTCTTGCAACATTCGGACCTCCTATGTTGCTTGTTTCGTCAGTCTTGCAACATTCGGACCTCCTATGTTGCTTGTTTCGTCAGTCTTGCAACTTACAGAGCTTCTATGTTGCTTGTTTCGTCAGTCTTGCAACATTCGGACCTCCTATGTTGCTTGTTTGGTGAGTCTTGCAACTTTCAGTGCTCCTATGTTGCTTGTTTCGTCAGTCTTGCAACTTTCAGTGCTCCTATGTTGCTTGTTTCGTCAGTCTTGCAACTTACAGGCCTTCTATGTTGCTTGTTTCGTCAGTCTTGCAACATTCAGCATGTATTTAAAAGAACAAACGAAAAATATAAGAAAAATGAATTTCCTCCACGATTTTGCAAAGTGCTGACGCCCGGGGGGATAGTATGAGTGAGAGACTACAGGCTCGAACCATACCCCCAGGCAAGCATGCACTTTCAAAATCGTGAGATTTTAATATTTATAAATTTGTCCCAACCTCAATCATTATTTTGACACCCACTTCATTAGCATTTGATAGCTGTGAGTCAACTGAACTGAATAATTTTTATTTTTTTGATAACATTTAAGTATCATATGTATCGAAAAGGAGAACAAAACAATGAAACAATCTGTATACGATTTAACACAGCAACACCGATCTATACGTCAGTTTAAAGATGAACCTCTATCAAAAGAAACTGTACAAAAATTAGTCGAAGCTGGACAAATGGCTTCTACTTCTAGTTATGTACAAGCATACTCCATAATCGGTGTTACTGATCCTGACATTAAACAAGCTTTAAAAGAAGTTTCAGGACAGCAACATGTAGTAGACAATGGCTACTTATTCGTTTATGTAATTGATTATTATAGACATAGCTTAATAAACAATGAAACTAAAGGAAATATGGAAACAAGCTTTGAATCTGCTGAAGGTCTTTTAGTAGGAACGATAGATGTTGCATTAGCAGCACAAAATGTCGCATTAACAGCTGAAGATATGGGACTTGGTATCGTTTATTTAGGTTCATTACGAAATGATGTTGAGCGCGTAGGAGAAATATTAGGCTTACCTGAGCACGTCTTCCCACTATTCGGAATGGCAGTAGGCGTACCAAGTGACGACGAACAAGGGTCTCCAAAACAACGATTACCATTCGAACACGTCTTTCATGAGAACCAGTACAATTCAGACAAAACACAACAATTAGAACAAATTAAACAATACGACAAAGAAATTCAAGATTATTATCAAAAACGCACAAACGGTAAACGCTCAGAATCATGGTCAGAGCAAATCAGAAAAATGATGAGCAAGAAAACAAGACCAGACATATTAGAGAAACTGAACGTTAAAGGCTTTATGAAAAAATAAAGGGCATATAAAAATAGATCGCTTCATTAGGTTATAGCCTAGTGAAGCGATCTTTTTATTTTAAAATCTCACGAAGTCTCAACATGATGTTCATTCCATCAGACTCTTCGTTTTTATGATATTTTCTCTTCTATTCTACCATCACTTAATTTTATAACTTTATCTGCGAATTCAAATATTCTTTCATCATGTGTAATCATAATGCCTATTGAATTATTTTCTTTCACATTATTTCTAATCATTTTTGCTACTTCAATTGCTCTTTTTGAATCTAAACTTGCAGTTGGTTCATCTGCTAATATCATTTTTGGATGGTTCATCCATGCTCTCATTATCGCAACACGTTGTTTTTCCCCACCAGACAATGCGTTTGGATATGCTTTTAATCTATGTGACAAACCTATTTCTGTTAATAGTTTTTCCGCTCTGTCTTTAGCTTCTTTTTTACCCATTCCAGCCATTTGACCGACGTAAGTAAGTTGGTCTGTTACATTTAAATAAGGTATTAAATGTGATGATTGGAAGATGAATCCTATTTGGTTAAGTCTCATATCTGTCAATTTTTTATCTGATAAGTCTACATAGTCTAAATCATCTAATGTTATTTTACCTGAGCTCTTACCTAGAAGTCCTCCAATAATTGACAATAATGTTGATTTTCCTGATCCAGATGCCCCGTTTAATACAATGAGTTCACCTTTTTCTGCTGTAAATGTAATATCATTTAACACTTGTGTTTTGGCTTCTTTTTCTCCAAATGATTTTGTAACATGTTCAACAACTAGTCCCATAATTATTCTCCTCCTATAGCTTCTAATGGTTCAATTTTCATAACTTTGATAAGTGATAATACGGCTCCGATTAATGAAACGACGATGAATACTGCAACCATCAATAACATCAAGTTAGTATCTAAGTAGAATGGCATTGATACTGGCATAACGCCTCCTAAAATGAATATGATAGCGATGGCTAATGCGACACCGATTAATGTAATCATTAAGATTTGTAGCATTAACGAAGCAATCAACGCTTTATTTTTAGTGCCTATTGCTTTTAAAATTCCAAATTGACTTGTTTTTTGAATTGTCATGACGTAGAAGAATGCTGTAATGACAATTGCTGATATAACGAATAAGAATACGATCATCAAGTTTAATGGCTGTTGTTCTGCATTGTAACTTGGAATGTCATTTAACATATCATCTTGTGAAATGACTTTTACATCATCTAATTTGTTGATTTCATCTTTTTGATTGTCATTCAAGTTGTCGTAAGCAATCACTGAAATATGATTACCTTTTAAATCTTTCATTCCATCTTCATTAACGTATGCCATTGAAGTATGTGAGAACATAATGTTGTCAGCGAATCCAGAGATTTTAAACGTTTGATCTTCATCTGCTAGTTTAATATTGTCTCCCACATTAAAACCTTCTGCTTTTAGTTTTTCATTTAACAATACTTCATGATTGCTTTTTGGTAAGTGACCTTCTGAAGGTTTAGGCTGAATATCTTTTGTAAGTTGTGTAAACATTAAATCTGCTTTACCACTGTCTGTTTCAACTTTCTGCATGGCCGTTTTGATTGTGTCACCTTTAGCCACATTGTTAACATCTTGATTTGTTTGTTTTGTTATATTGGATTGGCTTAAATTATTATCTGCGTCGCTCGCGATAACATATTCACTTTTATTCCATTGTTCAACTCCCGAAACGTTTTCTTTCGCTAATCCTTGTGCTAATGCTGAAATAAATAATACTAGGAATGCTAGTAAGAATAGAATTAAAGTAACAAGCAAGTATTTAAATTTGTAATAAGTAAGTTCTTTAAGTGCTAATTTCATGTTTATCCGTCCCTCTCTCTTAATGTATATCTATATAATAGCGACCTTATATGAACTGAATATGAACAAAATGACATAAAACAAAAAAAGAGAGTTTCGGACATAAATCCCAACTTAAAATAAATCACCCAATCCGTTGGAATCATTTTCGGATTGGGTGATTTTATATTTCTGATTTTGTAAAGTGCATGCTTGCCTGGGGGTATGGCTCGAGCCTGTAGTCTCTCCCACATACTATTCCCCCGGGCGTCAGCACTTTGCAAAATCATTATAGTTTCGGACATTTATGTCCCAGACTCTTAAAATAAGCTTGTTTTAAGTTGATTGAATGACTAGCCGATTTATTAGTTTACTTCATCTTTAATTGATACAATTAAATCAATTAAAAATAACAAGGAGGTTAACTATATGTTGAAATCTACGTGGCAAGGTAAAAAAACATTTAAAGCTCAATCAAAATTTGGTCATGATATTATCTCTGATGCCCCTATAGAATCTGGAGGAGACGATAATGGACCCTCTCCTGTTGAATTAATGTTAAGTGGCTTAGCAGGTTGTACTGGAATAGATGTTACGAACCTTATGAAAGAACGTTTAGCCAAAGTTACAAAACTAGAAATCACTGTTGATGATGAAAGAGAAGATACAACTTCTCGTGCAGTTCGTCATGTCACTTTAACATTTGATGTTGAAGGAGAAGTTGACTTAAAAAAATTAAAGCGCTCAATCACATTGAGTGTCGAAAAATATTGTACAGTTGCCCACTCACTAAAGGCGACGATTGAACCTAAACTGATATTTAATGGCCATGAAGAATCGTTATAAACAAAAATAAAGACGTTAACGATATAATCAGTTAACGTCTTATTTCTTTATATGTGGTGCTCTCCAAATGTAGAATGTCGCATAAGAACTCCACAGTTCCCATTCTTCATTTAGTTTTACCATTTGTTCTTTTGTAGGCTTTTGTTCCAAATTCAAAATGTTTTTCAATGCGTTTTGTAATCCTACATCACCTATAGGAAAAGCATTTTTAATACCTAACGATCTCATCATGACATAATGTGCCGTCCAAGGTCCTATTCCCCTAATGTTTACAAGCGCTTTTTCTACTTCTTTCTCATCTTTCATTTTCAACAACATTTCTTTAGACAACATTTTTGAATGCATTCTTTTAGCGATATCAATTAAATATTCAGCTTTTCTTCTAGAGAATTGCAAATCCATTAATTCTTTCACAGATACTTTAGATATCACATCGACGGTTGGATGGATATAATAATCTTTATTTTCGAATGTTATTTTATCACCGAAATGTTCGACTAACCTTTTTTTAAGTTGATAAGCAAACGTTAAATTAATTTGTTGTCCTATTATTCCCCAGGAAATAGCTTCAAAAAAGTCTGGTATTCTAATTAACCTTAATCCATACAATTCATTTATTAAAGGTCTCAATATCTCATTTTTTCGACCATATTGATAAAATGATGATAAATCTGCAGAAAAATCAAACCATTCTTCAATAAAAGCTACTAATCTTTCTACTTTTTCAGGTGTGACGGAAATGCCATTTAAAATTTCTACTATCAAATAATTTCGATCGTAAGAGATACATAACAATAATTTAATATCTTCAATCTTTACTGCACGGTAGATTTTTTGATCCACTACTTCAAACAGCACTTCATTTTCATCTCTTTTAAAATACGCTAAACATTGTTCATAGTCGAATATTTTAGGACACTCAATTCTAATTTCTTCCATCATCTCACCTCCATCGTTACTCATATTATGAATGATGATCTTTCAATAAACAAATTATAAAAATTAAAATTTTAAAATCTTTTCAAAGAAAATACATGTTATAATTGCAAGTAATTATCAATTAGGAGAGAAAAATATGCCAAAAAAATTATTCGCATTAATCACTGCATTAATACTTATTTTAGCTGCTTGTGGTAGTAAAGATGACGATTCATCAAAAAGTTCTACACATAAATACAAAACAGACGAAGGAAAAACGATAGAAATTCCAAATAAGCCTAAACGAGTTGTTGTATTAACAGCAAACCAAGGTAACTTCCAAAAGCTTGGTGTTGACCCAGTTGGAACAGATGCAGACTTCCCTAAATCTAAATATGTAGATGATAAAGATGCTAAACGTGTCGGTTCAGAAGACATTGAAGCTGTAACAAAATTAAAACCAGATTTAATCATTACTTATAATGCAAATCCTCAAATCAAAAAATATGAAAAAATCGCACCTACTGTTCCATTCGATCATAGTAAACGTACATTCAAAGAAGTACACGTAGAAATCGGAAAATTACTAGGCAAAGAAGATAAAGCTAAAGAACAAGTGAAAGAATTAGAAGACTTTATGTCTAAAGAAGGAGAAGCTGTAAAAGAAAAAATTGGTGAAGATAGCACAATTTCTATTATGGAAATCGGTCCTAAAGAACTCACTTTAATTGGCAAGAACTTCGGAAGAGGCTCGGAAGTCATCTATCAAGGATTTGGATTTAAACATCCAAAAGCTTCAGATAAAGATATTCCAAAAGAAGGCTGGTTAACGACTTCATTTGAAAACTTCAGTAAATATACAGGCGACTATTTACTTGTACCAACTGAAGACGGAAAAGCACCAAGTTCTTCTATAATAGACGGTAGCATTTGGAAAAATACAAAAGCTGTAAAAGAAGATCACGTTTACTATTATCCAGTAAATGAATTTATGTATTCAGACCCAATCTCTATCGAAAAACAAACACAATACTTCAAAGATATGCTAACAAAATAGTAAATTTGTATGTTCTTAGGACATAAATACTCACTCTTGAAAATAAAAATCTCAGACTGTCGACAAAGTCACTTAAAGTGAACTTGTTGGCAGTCTTTTTTTGCGCACACTTTCCTCGGGGAAGGTCTAAGCCAGTAGACTCTCACGCATACAATTTCTTTGCATTTCCCACTATTTACGCATACACTGTATAAAAAAGGAGCGACATTGAATTTTGAATAAACATACTGATTTACGTGTTATAAAAACTAAAAAAGCTTTAAATGAAACTTTAATTAAGCTCTTAACTATTAAAAATTTCTCGGATATAACAGTGAATGAAATTTGTGAGAAATCGCTCATACATCGTACAACTTTCTATAAGCATTTCATGGATAAATTCGATTTATTACAATATACGTTAAGCGAAAACACTAAAGGTTTCTTCAAGTTGGATTTATATGATCGCTTACATAAACCATTTCAATCTATGGAAAAAGCTTTTATAGATAAATTAAATGATGTATTCGATAAACAAATGGATAACAACGACACTGCATTTATCGATGAGCTTATTAAGCATTTCATAGAAGTCTTTAGTAAAGATTTCAAAGATAATATCGATAAAGTCTCTACGCCAACACATTTACCACAATCTTTACTACCTTATATATACGGAACAAATTTAGCAGCCATTATACATTGGTCTGATTCAGTACAAGGTGGATTAGACTTCGAAAAACTAGATGAAATATTTAATGAGATCAATATCATTGGATTAAATGAAACAAAATAAAAAGAACGCAAATTCTTCAAAAAACAAGAATTTGCGTTCTTTTATATTATGCTTATTTTTGTACTAAATTATTTACATAATCTTTGAATTCTTCTTTGTCGCCTTCTTCGATATCTATCATAGCAACTTTACCTTGTGGGAATTCAATAAATAAGACACCTTTATCTTCTATTGTTACAGCTTTAATATCTTGATAGCTGAACACTCTTTTATAAGGTTCGCCGTTCATATCCACGCTCATAATCACACGCTCGTTTGTTGTAATATACGCACCTTTAAATTGTGATTGTTCGCCTACTTTATATATGATGGTTCCTAACAAACTTGGTCCAACTTTTTCTGTAGGATATAATTCATTTTCATCAATTTCATTTAATTTCATACGTTAACCCTCCATTTCGTTACTTTCTTTATTGTACGAAATAACTAGAGCATGAAACAAATATTATGATTGGTCTCTTTATAATGATTCTTCTCTATATACTTTTCTTCTAGAAAGTCCGATTGTAACAATAAAGGCAACGACGATTGCTATCGCCATACCAATTATATAATTTAACCAACTACCTGTTGCAATTGAAATAAATCCTGGTAATCCTGCTGTTCCTAATGCGATTGCTTTTACTTTTGTAGCAGCTACGAAACAAGATCCAGCTCCTGAGCCTACTATTGCACCGATAAATGGATAGCGTAATTTCAAGTTCACACCAAACATTGCTGGTTCAGTAATTCCTAATAGCGCTGAGATGCCGGCTGCTGAAGCTGTACCTTTCATTTTTTTATTCTTCACAATAAAGAATGCTGCCAATGTTGCTGCACCTTGGGCTACGTTAGACATTGCAGCTATCGGGAATATAAATGATCCGCCTGTATTTGCTTGATCTGCAATTAAAGTTGTTTCAATTGCGATAAAGCTGTGATGCATACCTGTAATAACAATTGGTCCGTATAGTAAACCGAATAGTAGTCCACCTATCGCGCCTCCTGATTCATATAACCATGTTAAACCGTCTGATAAGAAGTAACCCGCTGTTCGTGTCACTGGACCTACTACTAAAAATGTAACGAATGCTGTAAAGAATAAAGATAATAACGGTGTCAATAAATTATCTAATGTAGATGGAATGACTTTTCTAAATCCAAGTTCTAACTTAGCCAATATGTATGATGCTACTAATATTGGAAGTACTTGACCTTGATAACCAACCATTTTTATAGATAAACCGAATAATTCCCATGTAGGAATTTTATCTCCATTTACTAAAGCTTTTGGATAATCATAGCCATTCATTAAATCTGGATGCACGAGTATCATACCAAGTGCTGCACCTAGGAATGCATTTCCTCCGAACCTCTTAGCCGCACTAAATCCAATTAATACTGGCAAAAACACAAATGGTGCATTTGCAAAAATATTAATCATCCCTGCCAAACCAGCAAACTGATCATGTACATCTATAAATGATGATTGATCATAAAATAAACCTTTAGCTGTCAGGATATTATTAATACCCATCAATAAACCGCCTGCTACAATTGCAGGTATAATTGGTACAAATATGTCAGATAACATTTTAACAAATTGCTGTATTGGATTTAATTTCTTAGATGATTGGTCTTTCACTTCAGAATTTGTAGATGCTTCTAACCCTGTTAAAGCTTCCATTTCTGCAAACACTTTGTTGACTGTACCCGATCCAATAATAATTTGATATTGTCCACCTGTTGAAAAAGTACCTTTAACAACATCCATTTGATTCAATTTGTCTTCGTTTACTTGTCCTTCATCTTTTAACACAATTCTTAATCTCGTAGCACAATGCGCAATAGCTTCAATGTTATCTTTCCCGCCTATTGCTTCTGTGATATTCTGGGCTTCCTTTTTATAATTCATTGATTTCCCTCCTCAATTGTTACGCTTTTTGGTACCGGTACCAAAAAGTATCAAAAAAATAATTTTTATACATGATACGATTGTAATCGGTTCCAATTAAATTGTCAATGCTCTATAGACGCTATATGAAAATGTTTTCATTTAACTTTTTATCTTCTACTAAAAATTTTGCATTGCCCTCTTTACGCTCATAATACAAAAAATATTGAAATTATTATTCACTGTTTTAACATCAATATTCAGAAAAATTTGAAAACACCTGTTTACTTTTATATAATGGTCATTAACTAATGGAAAGGAGTCCTTTTACAATGACTGAACGAATTTATGGTAATACGCCTTGCTTTTTAGGTGGAAAAAACTTAACAAAACAAAAAGATTATGCCACAGATGTTATCGTATATGGTGTACCTTTCGAAGGGCCATGCACTTGGGGAGATTATACGGGGTGTGAATTAGGTCCTAAACAAATCAGATTATCATCTGCTAGATATAGCGGTTATCTTCCTGAATTAGATCATATAGATGTAAATCAGCATTTATCAATTGGTGATGTAGGAGATGTTTCAACAGTTCCTCATGATGTTGATCAAACAGTAAAAAACATTGAATCATTCGCAGAAAATTTATGGCGTTCAAATAAGTTCTTAGTAGGCTTAGGTGGCGACCACGGCATTACATATCCAATTTTAAAAGGTTTAACTAATACCGGGAAAAAAGTCGGCATTATTCATTTAGATGCACATTATGATAATATGCCACACTATGAAAATGAACAATTTGCACGAAACACACCATTTATGAGGTTGTATGAAACAGAAGGCATTCGTAACGAAAGTTTAATCCATACCGGCATACACGGACCTCGTAATCAGCCAGAAACAGGTAAATTCGCTCAAGAAAATGGCGCTGTTACCATTACTATTAATGAAATTAAAGAAACATCAGACTTAAGAAAATTTGCCCAAGACATCTACGCGCAAGCTAGTAAAGATGTAGATGTTGTTTATTTAACAATATGTAGTGATGTATTAGATTTCGCTTTTAATCCAGGAGGTCCAGTAGATGGTAACGGCCTTACAAGTTATGAATTACTTACGATGATTTACGAATTTGGTAAATTAGGACTTGTTGGAATGGATTTTGTAGAAGTTTATCCAATGCAAGATGCTAATCAGAATTCATCTCACTTTGTATCAACAGCTGTGCTTTATGTATTAGCAGGACACATTAAATACTTAAATAAAGTTTAATGCTGATTGACGAAGGGATGGATTCATATGGCAGAAAAGAGAGAAAGAAGTAAGTTTAGTATATTCGGTCCTGGTATGATCATTACCGCTTCATTTATCGGTCCAGGGACTGTCACAACCATGACTCAAGGTGGCGCAGGATTTGGTTATAGTCTGCTTTGGGCAGTTATATTTTCAATTATTGCAACCATTGCATTACAGGAAATGGTCGCTCGATTAGCGCTCGTTACAAATGAAGGTTTAGGTGAAGCGATTCGTGATATTTTTAATCATCACTTACTTAAAATTATCACTGTCTGGTTTAGTATGGTTGCTGTAGCTGTAGGTTGTGCAGCATATATATCCGGTGATTTATTAGGTACTTCTCTAGGGGCCGCTTACTTACTCGATATACCTGAAAATTTAATCGCTCCAGTAATTGGTGTTGTCATTTTATTAATAGGATTAAAAGGGAGTTATGCTTTAATTGAAAAAGTCATGACTATTCTCGTTCTTATTATGGGTGTTATTTTTATAACAACTGTCATTATCATTCAACCAGACTTTGGTGCTGTACTAAAAGGGGCATTCATACCGAGTATACCTAACGGCTCTCTTTTAACCATTATTGCCTTAATAGGGACTACTGTTGTTCCATATAACTTTTTTATACATGCAACTTCTGTCCATGAACGTTTTAACGGCGTAAAAGATTTAAAATTGGTTAGACTTGATACATTTATCGCTATCGGTCTTGGTGGACTTATATCAGCAGCTATTCTGATAACAGCTGGTACATTAATAGACGGTAAAGAAGTAACGAGTTTAGTTGAGTTATCTGAGCCACTTAAACCAATTCTCGGTGATTTAGCACCATTATTTATGAGTATCGGTTTATTCTCAGCAGGTTTATCTTCTGCAATTGCCTCTCCAATGGGCGCAGCAGCTACTATAAGCAGCTGTCTTCGTTGGGAAGGTGGCGTAAAAAGCAAAAAATATCGTCTCGTTTTTGCAATTGTCATTTTCATCGGTATTATTACTTCTTCTTTAGGGTTTGAACCATTAGAAGTATTATTAATTGCACAAGCACTAAACGGTATTATTTTACCGCTTATTGCAGTATTAATTTTCATTATCTTAAACAAGAAAAATATGATGGGCAAATTTGCTAACGGAATTGTGCTTAATATTATAGGACTTTTTGTCGTTATAACCGTATCATTCTTAGGCATTTATAGTTTAATAGATGCCGTTCAAAGTTTTATGAGTTAATTAATACGAGTGGGACATAATATACCCGTTCTCAAAATAAAAGAGCTCTTCATTAGGTTATAGCCTAGTGAAGAGCTCTTTTCATATGTTTGAATTTTACGATTTTGAAAGTGCATGCTTGCCTGCGGTTGCTTTATGAATATGGTTCGAGCCTGTAGTCGCGCGCGTCATACTATTCCCCCGGGCGTCCGCACTTTACAAAATCGTAGTGAACGAATCCAAGTGAAATTGGGATTACGGTGTTCAATGAGTGCTGTGAATAAAACGCACGAAGACTCAAAAGATATTGTGCGATTTTGGCAAAATATGGATAAAACGCACGAAGACTCAAAAGATATTGTGCGATTCTGGCAAAATATGGATAAATCGCACGAAGACTCAACAGATATTGTGCGATTCTGGCAAAATATGGATAAATCGCACGAAGACTCAAAAGATATTGTGCGATTCAAGTGAAATCTGGAGTGTTAATGTCCCACTCTCATTTCTCCTTATAAAGTTGTTTCTACTATATAGTCAGTAGAAACATCATCACCTGCTATAAATTGATGAGAACCTACTATTTTATATCCGTGCTTAGTATAAAATTTTAATGCTTGATGGTTATGTTCCCAAACGCCAAGCCATAATTTTTTCTTATGTTCTTTTTCAGCGATTTCGAAAGCCTGTTTCATTAATTTACTGCCGATACCTTTAGATTGAAATTGTTTATACATATACAACCTTTGAACTTCTAAATAGTCCTCACCCATAGATTCCGTTTGTGCATCTCCTACATTTAATTTCATGTATCCTGCAACTTCCCCATCTATTTTAGCAAAATAATACCATGACTGTTGATTATGTAATTCATCTAACAGTACTTTATGATTATACGCTTCATCAAAATAAGCAAATAAATCTTGTTGAGACATATCATGTTCAAACGTGTCTTTAAACGTTGTTTTACAAATATCAGATAGCGCTTCAACTTCTTCATCTTTAACCGCTACGATTTCAATTTCGTTCATGTACCCGACCTTCTTCCACAATTATTGTTTAATATTTTTATCATCATATCAAAGATAAGGTTTAAATTAAATATGTTAAACTAATAAAAAAGGAGTGAATTATTTTATGACAAAACTTACGATTTATTTAGCTGGACAAATTCATGATAATTGGAGAGAAGACATCACTCAAAAAGCAGCAGAAAACAACTTGCCATTAACGTTTGTAGGTCCACAAACAAATCATGATCGCTCTGATAACATTGGAGAAGCTATATTAGGCGAACAACCGAACAACTATTACAAAGATAACGCAGCATCAGATATCAATAACTTACGTACACAAGTATTAATGAACAAAGCCGATATTGTCATAGCTTTATTTGGAGATAAATATAAACAATGGAATACAGCAATGGATGCATCAACAGCAGTTGCATTAAACAAACCATTGATTCTTGTACGTCCTACAGATTTAATCCATCCATTAAAAGAACTATCAAACAAAGCTAATGTCACTGTAGAAACAATAGACCAAGCACTAGATGTTATTAAATATATTTATGAATAAACTGTGCTAAAGAATGGATTGAGACTCTAATGAGCTTGTGTTACAATCTTGCTCGTTAGAGTTCTTATTTAAGTTTATATACACTCACTTCACTTTTTTCAATTGCATATGTTTCTTATATTTAA
This sequence comes from Mammaliicoccus sp. F-M27, assembly GCF_022387115.1. Taxonomy (NCBI): domain Bacteria; kingdom Bacillati; phylum Bacillota; class Bacilli; order Caryophanales; family Staphylococcaceae; genus Mammaliicoccus; species Mammaliicoccus sp. F-M27. The sequence continues at coordinate 138,728 of NZ_JAJNIE010000005.1, forward strand.
AGTAAACTTTTGCTAATAAATCTGCAATAAGCAACCCAAGTGCGATGGAACTTGATATTAAAGCCACTTTTATCATTGTGATCAATGCCTCATGATAGTCATTGAGAACTAGATTTTTAATAGCTTCATAAGCTGTGCCTCCTGGTACAAGAGGGATAATGCCAGGAATTATAAATAAGATTACTGGGGAGAAGAATTTTTTACTCATAAAGTTCGCCATTATTCCTATGAAAAAACCGCCTATAAATGAGGATTGTATATCGGATTCATTCCACAACAAACTCGATTGAAATGCTATCCACCCTATTGCGCCAACTATTCCTGCAGGTACTAGTATATATTTAGGTGAATTAAATAATATGCCAAATAAGAAAGATACGCCAAAACTAAACACTATATTCAATATGATTGTTATGATCATAACTCACCTCTCAAGAGAAAATTAGCAATACAATACCTACGCCTACACCTATTGCGATTGAAGTAAACGTCGCTTCTAAACCTTTAGAAATACCTACTAACAATTGCCCTAAAAACAAATCTTGTATTGCATTTGTAATCAATACGCCGGGGACTATAGGCATTACTGCTGATATAATGGCAATATTCAATGTATCTCCACCTAATAGCATTTGATTATATACAGCAATTAAAGCAATTGCGCAAGCCGCAACGATTTCTGCGATAAACTTCACGCTCGTCCATGAATGTAATAATTCTACTATACAATAGCCTATTGCACCTGCAATAAAGGTCGCAATGATATCTTCTTTCGCACCACTGAATAAATATGAGAAAAATACTGAAATGAGACCAGCAGCTATCATTTTAAATGGAAGTGAATATGGTAATGGAGATTCATGTATAGTACGAATTCTCTTTAACGCTTCTTCAGCTGTTATTTGTCCTTTTTCTAACATTCTCGACACATTATTTACATAATGAATATCTCCCAAGTTAGTATCTCTTTTTTTCACTCTATAAACTCTTATATTATCATCTATATCTAATGCAAAGTTTATAATAGTAGAACTTACATAACATTGATTATTAGGATAACCTAAATGCTTAGCCATTCTAAACATCGTATCCTCTACACGAAACGCCTCTGAACCCGCTTCTAAAAGAACTAGCCCTGCATTCATGACTATTTCTTGAACTAATTCTTTTCGATAATGTTGCTGATTCATACTATACACACCTCGTTTCTTCGTTACATCTATAATAGAATATCAAATAATAGATTACAATTTAACTCTAAATACAATAAAATACAAAATTTTATATTGATTCTAACAAAAATTCACTAAAACACTATTGCGTAACATATTTTCTTCTATTTTATGAACATTTCTGATACAACTTGACTTTACATACAATTCATAATAGGCTTAATTTTGACGTAAGGAGGATGATAAAATGGATTTACCACCAATCAATAAGCAGCTTGGTTTCTTATTATATGTTGCGTCAAAAGAACTCATTAAAAAATATACACCAATGTTGAAAAAATATAACTTAACTTATACCGGTTATATCGTTCTTGTAGCTATAGATAAAAACGAAGTCATCAATATTAAAACTTTAGGCGATAGACTATATTTGGATTCTGGCACTTTAACACCACTTTTAAAAAAACTTGAAGAAAAAGGATTCATTAACCGTGAAAGAGCGATTAATGATGAAAGAAATTTACGAGTTTCTCTTACTGAAGAAGGCATTGAAACACAAGGTCAAATTTCAGAAGAAGTATTAAAAGTATTTAAAGAACTAGATATGGATTATGAAGACATCACAGAATTAAGAGATTCTATAGAAAAATTTATTCAAACGAATCTGAATAAAAATTTATCTGAATAACTCATGTATAAACTAAATCCCACCATTATTATTTTGGTGGGATTTAGTTTATCTGTTGTGAGTATGGTATGGACACGTGATAATATGGTCATCTATAATACCGATACTTTGCAAAAATGAATACACAATTTTCGGACCAACAAATTTAAACCCTAATTTCTTCAAATCTTTACTTAGTTTTATCGAAAATTCAGTTTCTGCAGGTACATCATTGATACGCTGCCACTTATTGATAATAGGTTGACCATCTACGTAAGACCATAAAAAGTCTGCTAAACTTCCATATTCTCGTTGAATATTTTGAACAATTATTGCATTATTTCTGACAGATTGAATTTTACCTTTATGTTTTATAACATTATATTCTGTTCTAATGTTCTCTAATTCTTCGTCTGTTAATTGCGCACACTTTTCTATATCAAACTGTTTAAACGCCTCTTGATACGCTTCACGCTTTTGTATAACTGTTTCCCATGATAATCCTGCCTGCGCACCTTCTAAAGAAAGCAATTCAAATATATATTGATCATCTTTGTTAATTCTGCACCATTCTTCTTTATGGTATTTTTTCATTAACTCACTACTTGGCCATGTACATTCAGTCATTCTCGCTCACTCATTTCATATTTTCTTTTTTATCTAATTTATGATTTCGTACCATAAACATGATAATCGTTAACCCAAATACACTTAAAATGAACATCGTCTCCCAAACACCTAATTTAAAAGGCACGCCTAATGCTGTGTACAAATCTTTAACAACTAGAAAAGTAAACAACGCCATCATTTCAAACTTAATAAAATAAATAAGTAATTTAGCATTTTCTATTTGTGCTTTGTTTGGCTGACCATAAAGTGATGGAACATGTATGTATTTATCTAACTTTGGATTACGCACAATATAATGAAGGATTAACCATATCAATAATCCTAAAGCTGGCATCATAAAGACAAAAGTCTTTGTTGCCCATGCATCTGGATTTCCAGCAAAGTTATAATGACTCGGAATTTTATCGGGCAACTCATTAAAGTTAATCATGATTAATATAATAGAAAGTAACCACATCACAATACTTGATATATCTAGCATACGTTTGAGCACGACATATCCCCCTTTATATAAAAAGAGCAACAAGTACATATAATGTGCTTGCTGCTCTTAAATTTAAACTTTCAAATTGTTTATATAGCTTACCAAGCAAATAATCCAACAAATGCTGCTGTTAACAGTGATACTAATATACCTGAAAGCAACATCATCGGCACATATTTAGATACAAAATTAGATACATCATCTTTGACAATACCTTTTAATGTTCCTATTATCATACCAATTGTCGAGAAATTAGCAAATGATACTAAGAAAGTACTAATAACCGCTGCTCTGTGTGTTGAATATTCACTTATCTCTTTACTGATTGTACTCATCACAACAAATTCATTTGTTACAATTTTAAGTGCCATTTGTTGAGCCACTACCCAAGCTTCCCCAATTGGCATACCAAGTAAAATCGCAAATGGGAACATAAAGATACCAAGTATATACTCTAACCTTATGTCTGGTAAGTATGGAATAGGATCCATAATACCTAATAACTTATTAATCAAGTCTGCAATTGCAACAAATGCGATTACAAACGCAATGATGATCAATACAAGTTTACCTGCATTGATTACTGAATCCCCCAGAAATGAGAAGAATGGTTGTCTTTCCCCTTCGTCAATCTCAGCTACCACATCATCTTCTGGATCTAAATCAAATGGATTTAAAATAGTTGTTACAATAATCGCATTAATTATGTTTAATGGTATTGCAGTTAATACATACTCCCCTGGAATCATTGTTACATACGCACCAACAATCGCACCCGAAACCGAACTCATTGACATCATGGCAACTGTTAATACTCTGACTTTATTCATAGAAGTTAACTGTTTAGATGATACTGCTAAAGCTTCCGTATTTCCTAAAAACATCATTTCAATAGAGAAAAACGACTCAAACTTAGGTTGTCTCGTTACTTTTGAAATAACCCAACCTAATATTGAAATGAATTTTGGTAAAATACCTAAATACATTAAGATATCAAATATCGGTACAACTAGTAGAATTGGTAGTAACGCTGAAACTGCCATATCCATATTCCCTGGTCCTGGCGCTGTGAAGCTACCAAATGCAAATCCAATTCCCGAAAAAGCAGATTCTAAAAGCCACGACACACCATCAGCCGCACCTTTAACAAATTTTGCTCCAAAAGAAAATTGAGTGAAAAACCATGCTAATGCTAAGTTAATAGCAATAAGTATAGATACTGATTTCCAATCAATATTCTTTTTATCCCTAGAAAAAAGAAAAGCGACACCAATGAATACCAACAAACCAATTATATTGATGATTAGAAACATTGTTTATTGTCCACCTTTTTATTTATTAAAAACACCACAATTATAACATGCAAATTAAAAGTATGTTACTACATTTTAAAAACACAATTACAATTTTTTAAATAAAATTTAAAAAGCGAATAAACCTAGACGGCTTATTCGCTTAAATTATTATCATATACTCGTTAAATTCTATTATTTAGGATATTGATCAAATTGATTAATAGATTGATCACATTTCATACTTATAGCTAAATAAACTATATAACCAGAAACCAGTACCATGATTAAAGCATACACTGTTAACACATAAATGTTAGATATAATGAATGTATTAAACAGTAATAACATGAGTATCATTATCGCATCAATAATGCTTAATGAAATAACACATACACGCTCCATTTTAACCCTTCTTTTCTCCATAATATGACTCTAGCTATTAGCTACTTACCTTGCGCAATGAGATACATATTACTACATTCATTCTATGAATTCAATACGTTTTACTAAAAATTAAAAAAAGAAATTTTATCTTCAAAAACTTTCGCAAGCTAATTACTGAAGTACGTAAATCATAATATGATATAGTTTACAATTGTAGAGTCTTTATATTTTAAATAGGAGGCATTATAATCATGGAAAATTATAATTTAATTGATGGACAAGTGTTACCGCAAGTAGGATTTGGTACATACAAGCTAAACGGAACAACTGGCGTACATGCCATCGTAAATGCACTAAACAATGGATATCGAATCCTTGATACTGCATATAACTATGAAAATGAAGGTACAGTTGGTAAAGCCATTCAAGAAAGTCACGTAGATCGCGACCAAATTATTGTAACTTCTAAATTACCAGGACGTTATCACAGTTATGATCAAGCAATAAATGCCATTCAAGAATCTATTTATAGACTTGGCGTTGAATATCTCGACTTATATTTAATACATTGGCCAAACCCTAAACAAGGAAAATATGTCGAAGCATGGAAAGCATTAATCGATGCTCAAAAACTTGGACTTATTAAATCTATCGGTGTATGTAACTTCTTAGAAGAACACATCGAAACATTAGAAAAAGAAACAGGCGTGTTACCAACTGTTAACCAAATAGAATTACACCCTTACTTTAATCAAAAAGACGTACTAGAATACCATAAAGAAAAAGGGATAATAATAGAAGCATGGAGTCCACTAGGTCGAGCATCAGAAGTCATAAACGATGCAAAAATCGGACAAATCGCAGAGAAATATAACAAAACCATTCCACAAATCATCTTGAAATGGCACGTACAAAACGGTGTAGTACCAATCCCTAAATCTACATCAATCGCAAGACAAATACAGAATATAGATATTTTCGATTTCTATTTAGAAACAGAAGACTTAGCTATAATCGATGCATTAACACAAGACAACGGACGTCTTAAAGATCAAGACCCAGCAACATATGAAGAATTTTAAAAAATAAAAAAGCCTGCCAACGATTGTGAACTGCACCCTGTCAAGTAGACAACTAAATAATAAAAATGTATTTTTGGTCGAATTCATAGCTATGCTATAGATTCGGCCATTTTTAAT
>NZ_JAJNIE010000006.1:0-142673 GCF_022387115.1 Mammaliicoccus sp. F-M27
CGCACAGTCTACTCCTCTCTATAACTATAAAAAATAGCTATGAAAAAATCTATCGTCATAGATTTCTTCATAGCTAATCTTAGTATGTTTTTATAATAGGAATACACATAAGCATATTATCATCTTACAGAATATTCAGTATTTAATAAACCCTATTACACCAGAATGGTAAAATATCTTCTGGTTCAAAATAGTAAGATATAAAAACAAAGATCTCTTCACTAGGCTATAACCTAATGAAGAGACCTTTGTTTCGAGAATGGATATTTATGTACCAAACTGTTTTATTTATTATCCTACATGTAGCACTCTACAATGTTTTAAAAACTGATGAGAGTATTGTTGTTTAATATCTTCTAATGTGCCATAGCATAAACCGATCATTCTCCACTTTGGATTGTGACGGTAGAATGAGTCTTTTTCTAAACTCCATTTGACCATTTTTCCTTCGTGGTTATATCTCGGTACTGTCATTTCATGCCCATCAAGCACATTTAAGAATAACTGAAGTATTTCTGGATCGATTCTTTCAAACTGATCTATAACGAGCCACTCTCTTTCAGAGTTCGTAATATGACCTGTGATAAATCCCTCTCTATAATACAACGCACCACTTTCATTCGGTAAATATCTGCCATATAACATTTCTTCTGAAAAGTCTGGATGACCGACAGTATATATACCTTTAGCAAGTTCACGTTCAACATAATGTTTAGCTTTTTTCAATCCATCTTCTTTATTATCACAAAGCATCAAAATGATAGGCTTGTCTTTTTTATGTTCAGTTTCTTGCTCTCGTTGAACAGGCATCTCATATTGTTGATTTGAGCGTTGTTGATACGTACCGTTACTCATATCCAACATTGCGTCATATTGAGCTTTAGTTAAGTTAGCAATAGATTGCTTTGAATTTTCTTGTAAGAAGTATAATTTTTTTAAAGATTGATGTTTATTTAATTCTCCAACATTTATAGGGTTAATATCGTTATGATATTTAACTTTAATACAAGTAGAATCTGTTCTACCAGGCTGTGGTGGAAGTTTATGTATACTATCAGAAACTTCTCCAGTACCAATAATTGAGTGATTAGCATTTCTACTTAAAAATACAATTTGGTCACCTATTTCTAATTGCGTATAATAGGTATAACCATTTCTTTTAATGCCATTTACAGTATGAGTAAATATAGTATAAGTTTCATCTTCTTCAAATGGGATTTCTTCAGATAATAGAAAATATCTTGGGATTTTAATTGCACCTTGTCCTAATCCAATAATTAAATCAAACTCTTCTTTTGAAATACGATTAAACAATTGATCTGTAATCTGTTTGATTCTTAATTCTAATTGTTCGCTTCTTTTTAAATATTCAATAGATAGCATCGTTAAAGATTTCTCGAATTTAAAGTGGATACTCACCTTTTGATTACCACCAGTTTGAACATGAACAATTTCACCATAACCTAGCAATCCTACTTGATTTTGAACTTGATAGTATATTACTTTGTCTCCAGGTCTTGCTGTTTTAAATGCATGATATCCTTGAGTAGGATTAAAACTTGCACCTGACTCAAATACCGCTATTTGTCCTTCTAATGGTTCCGTATGATTCCACCTATTATATCCACAATTTAACCAAAAGTAGTTTCTTTCTTCAGACATATGTATACTCCTTAATATCAATAATTATCGATTATCATCATCATCAAATTTGTTTTGATGTCATTGTTTTATATTCTATGAAAAGTTCACTTTGCATTTACTTTTTTAACAACACATTAATATTTACATTGTATAAGACATTCACATTCATGTCTATGTTTACACGTATAAAAAAACTGAGACAACAATGTGTCTCAGTTTTGTGTTTTAATGTATAAAATTATAACTTGATACTTGTGAAGCCGCTATTGTTCTATAAGTTAATACACCTGGAGATGAAGCAAAGTTCATTTCTGAAACTTGAATGCTACCATTTGAATTTATACGTTCTACAAATGACACATGACCGTAATATCCAGCAGATGATTGCAAGATTGATCCTACAGCTGGCGTACGATTGACTCTATAGCCATCTTTAGCTGCTGCACTAGCCCAGTTATTTGCATTCCACCAGTAAGTACTGATTGGTTTACCGATAGCTTGACGACGGTTAAAGACATGCCAAGTACATTGTCCCCAGTCATATAAATTTTGATGGTAAAACTTAGGTGCTACATAACCGCTATTGTTATTAGAAGTTGAATTGCCGCCAGTGTTAGAAACAGTGCCGCTTACTTTTAGTTTTTGTCCTGGATAAATAATGAAATTTGATAATCCATTTAAAGACATAATTTTTTGGTAAGTTGTACCATATCTAGCTGCAATTGCTGATAATGAATCTCCCGATTTCACTGTATATGTAGAAGTGCTACCTGAATTATTTGACGTCCCGGTATTATTAGAACTACTACTAGAACTTGTTGTTCCATTAACTTTCAACCTTTGTCCCGGATAAATAATAGTATTGCTCAATCCATTCAATGACATAATCTTTTGGTATGATGTACCATATTTACCGGCAATTGCTGATAATGAATCTCCCGATTTCACTGTGTAATATGTCGTTGATGAAGTTGAAGTAGAACCCGTGTTAGAATTCGATGAACTTGTTGTTCCCGGTACTTGCAATACTTGATTAGGGAAAATGAGATTAGAGTTTAATTTATTTAAACTTCTTATTTTCGCAATTGTTGTATTATGTTTGTCAGCAATTAACCACAAAGAATCTCCACTTTTAACTTTATACGTTGCCGCTTCAGCGTGATGAGAAGATACTGCTACTGCTACAGAAGCGCCAACGAAAGCCGCTATTGTCTTTTTCTTCAAATTAATTTACCTCCATCTTCTTTCCAGTTATGTATTTATTCTTTCTAATTATACACTGTATTTAGAGTGGTTTATATTACAGTTTTATTTCATTTTCACTAATCCTATAACTCTATATTATTTTGAAATATTAATAATAAGATAATAATATAAGATACTACATTTATAAAAAATTTCTCAATTTAAATAAACCACAAAACAGCCGGCAAATTTATATTTTGTCGGCTGTTTTTTCTATTTATATAATTAATGATAATCCGGCTAAGCATGGCATCAGATTTACTAAAATGCCTCCTAGCTTAAGTCCTGCTGAAATTTCTTTATCTTTTACTGTAGAGATAGCTAATAGCAATCCTATTAGCGCAATTATAAATGGAATGACAGGAGTAGGATATTTTGGTAAGCCAAAGAATATTCCTAGCCCGGCTATAACTGCACACGCTAATGATAAATATAAAAATTTCTTCATTTTATTTGCTCCATTCTAAACATAGCTAATAATAACTTCTAATTGACCGTTAATATGGTTATCTAAATCATCTGCAGTCATGATTAAGTGATCACCTTTATCTACTTCAAATACATTTCCGTCAGTTATAATTTCTCCGTTACCTGCAATGACACTAACTAAACAATAATCTCTCGGTTTTCTAAAGTTAAATGTTCCATTGATTTGCCATTTAGCAACTGTAAAGAAATCACTCTCAACTAACAATATACCTTTTTGTTCTTCGTCATCAATTTTTTTAGGCGGTACGTTCGGACTTTGTGAACCAACAGTAATGACATCTTGACTCTTATCTAAATGCAGCTCTCTTTTGTTTCCGTCTTGATCGATGCGATCATAATCATAAATTCTATAAGTTGTATCAGAATTTTGCTGTGTTTCTAAAATCATAATGCCGCTTCCTATAGCATGTACTGTTCCACTTGGCACATAAAAGAAGTCTCCCTGTTCTACTTTAATACGTTTAAAAAGATGATCCCAATCTTCGTTTTTTATAAATTCTTCTAATTGCTGTTTTGTATTAGCATATGTACCATATATAATTTCTGCATCTTCTTTTGCGTCAATAACATACCAACATTCTGTTTTACCAAATTCACCATTTTCATGTTCGGATGCATACGTGTCATCAGGATGTACTTGAACTGATAATTTATCATTAGCATCTAAAATTTTAGTGAGTAATGGAAATTTTTCTTCTGAAGGGTTGCCAAAAAGCTCAGGGTGTTCTGACCAAACTTGGTCTAAAGTTTGCCCTTTATACGGGCCACTTGCTATTTCGTTAGGTCCATTTTCATGAGCAGATATTCCCCAACATTCACCAATCTGTCCATCTGGAAGGTTATATCCCATTTTTTCTAAACTTCGGCCGCCCCATATGCGCTCTTTAAAGACAGGCTTTAACATTAACGGAGACATTAAATCATCCTTTTCTATTTGTTGTTATATATATTATATATTGTATATTCTTATTTGAAATGTTATTGATCTACCATTGGTGATTGTACCATATAGACAGTTATTTATGGAATAGCTTTCATACAAATATACTTGAAATAGAACTATTATAACTAACAATTAATTCGTCTAGAATAAATTTATTTATTAAAGTAAATATCTCCACCTGGACCAAGAGGTATACCTAATAAAAACCATATAATCATAAATATTGGCCAAACGATTGCTAGAACGATTGAATAAGGCATTAAACTAGAAATTAATGTTCCTAATTTCATATTTTGATCGTATTTTTGAGCATAGGAAAGTAATAATGGTAAGTAAGGCATCATCGGTGTTATTGGGTTCGTTATAGAGTCCCCTATTCTATAGATCATTTGAGTAAATGCTGGATGATATCCAAGCAACATAAACATCGGTATAAAAATCGGTGCTAATATTGCCCATTTTGCTGATGCACTTCCAATGAGTAAATTGATTAAACTACTCAATATAATAAAGCCGATAATGAGCACTACACCATTTTGCCCTTGCAACATCTCTGCTCCTTTTACAGATATCACGATACCTAAGTTGCTCCATTCTAAATATGCGAGTAATTGAGCAGCAAAGAAGACAATCACAATAAAGCTACCCATTGTCGACATTGAATCTGATAACATTTTCCCTAAATCTTTAGTATTGCCAATTCTTCCAGAAACAATACCATACACAAAACCTGGCACAAAGAAGACAATTAAGATGATAATGCCTACTCCATCCATTAATGGTGCTTTCTCAATTAAGCTACCTGTTTTAGGGTTTCTTAACCATCCGTTTTCTGGTATAGATAATGCCAGTAATACACCTACAACGATCATAAAACTAATGTTCGCAAATTTTAAAGCTTTATTTTCTTTAGCGCTAATTTCATTTTTTGCTTCATCATTTTCAGTATCTTCATTTGGTTTATATTCTCCAAGACGTGGAATAACAATTTTCATACTGACATAATAAATTGCTGGGAGTAAAATAATCGTCGATGCAGCTATAAAGTACCAGTTCATCGCTACATTTAAATTAATATCTTTATCAATAATTTCTGCTGCTGGTTTAGTAAATGCATATACTAGTGCATCGCCCATTCCTAAAGTTATATTCGCTGCAAACGCACCAAGTGCTGAAGCATAAGCCATAGCAAGTCCTGCAATTGGATGATAGCCTAACTTTATAAATACTAAGGCCGTTAAAGGTGGAAGTACAACTGGCGCAGCATCGCCAGCAGCATTACCTATAATACCTACAAATATGATAATTGGCACAATAATTTTTCTAGGTGCTTTTTGTACAACTTGAATCATTAATTTATCGAAATAACCTGTTTTTTCTGCTACCCCAACACCTAACATTACAGCTAATACTAAACCTAATGCTGGAAATTCAGAAAAGTTTGTAATGGATTCACTTATAATTTTCCCAAATCCTTCTCTAGAAATAAGGTTTGTAACTTCAACTGTCTTTCCTGTACCTGGATTCTCGACTTTAATATTAAATAAAGAAACAAACCACGAAAGAAAAATTAACCCAGCACATAAAAAGAAGAATAAAATACTTGGATCAGGTAATCTATTACCTGCTTTTTCTATAAAATTGAGAAATCGATGAATGAATGAAATCTTCTGTTTTGTTTGGCTCATAAGTTTTCCTCCCAAAAATAAATTAGGGACAGTATATCATAAAATGCATTATTTTTTGAAGTTTCTGATAATTTTTGTAAGTAGCATACCATAAGCATTTGCGAGTCATGTCATATATGAAATTTAAGTGTAAATTTGGCATATTTTTTTATGAATTAACATTGATAATATGTAATGTTGAGCTTATACTAAATATACAGATGATAAGTTGTAATAAATGTACTTCATTATTGAATAGGCATCATACAATTTATTATTAACTGTAAGAAGTCTTTATATATGATTATGAAATGGAACGGATGGGGTTATATACCCTAAAGCGATAAGCCTCCTGAAGCTTATCGCTTTAATTTTTACATAAAAAATTTAAAGTGTCTGGGACATAAATACCATTCACAAAATAAAAGATCTCTTCATTAGGCTATAGCTTAGTGAAGAGATCTTTTTATCATTTTAAAATCTTACGATTTTGAAAGTGCATGCTTGCCTGGGGGTATGGTTCGAGCCTGTAGTCTCTCGCACATACTATTCCCCCGGGCGTCAGCACTTTACAAAATCGTGGAGAATAATATATTTTCCATATATTTTTTTGCTTGTTCTTTTAGGTACATGCTCTATGTTGCAAGACTTACTAAACAAGCAACATAGAAGGCCTGAATGTTGCAAGACTGACCAAACAAGCAACATAGAACGTCTGTATGTTGCAAGACTCCTCAAATCACAAGAAGACTCAAAAGATATCATACTCAACTTTATATATCTTCTACAACTATATATGTTGCTTTAACAGGTCCATGTACCCCTACTACTAACTCCATTTCAATATCTGCTGAATTAGATGGACCTGAAATCAAATTGATACATGATGGAAATCGTTCTTTATCTTTCATCATTTTATTCATTTCTTGTGCTGCTTGTGTATATCTCGGCACAATTGTTGATTGAGGAACGATTGCTATATAGTGTGTTGGTAATAAACTGACGCTTCTGCCTTTGCCTTTTCCTGCATATAATACGACAGTGCCACTTTCAGCTAATGTTGTGTCACTGAATGTAATACCAATATTGGCTTTTTCAGCTACTACTCTATTCTCTTCACCATTTTCTTCGTTCCAAATATAAGTTTGATATTGTTCCAAATTTATACCATTTTCTTCAAAGCGCTTATCATTCCATGCAATGATTTCACCTTGATTATATGCTTTAATTACATCACGCAAAGTATTATCTAATGAAGCTTTAGTCGCCTTAACAAATCCTGTATGAATTTTTTTACATTGTTCTTCTAACAAGTCTACGAGTTGTGATGGACTAAGCCCCGTTAATGTTTTTTCTTGTGGTTGATATTTCCACTTAGGCTTGTTCACTTTTATTGGTTTCGGACGACCTAATTGCTCTGAAATATTGTTTAAGAACTTTGTTCTATTTTGTATTGTACCAGCCATTATTGATCCTCCCTTTCTTTAAGGTGTTGTTGCATCCAATCTTTAAACCTCGTTTCTTCAGGTAAAGGAAAATCTCTTGATTGTGTCCATGCGTGAAGTGGTGCAGGTCCTTTATGAATTGAATCATCATCACTGAAAGGTTTCATCATTGGTCTAGCTAACTTCATACTATATTTAAATAACGTAGGTTTAGAAGCACCAAAACCAAATCCTTTCATTAACATGCGCTCTGTTTTAGGCGTTGATTTTTGTTGTTCCGCTTCTACTTGTCTATGTTTTAACAATAAATCATGCAAAGGAATTTTAACAGGACACGCTTCTGTACAAGCTGCACATAATGAAGATGCATATGGTAATTGTCCGTAATCTTCATATCCTCCTAATAAAGGTGAAAGTACTGCACCAACAGGACCTGGATATATAGAACCATAACTATGTCCTCCTGAATGTCTATAAACAGGACAAACGTTAACGCAAGCGGCACAACGTATACATTGCAAAATGGACTGAAATTGTGTACCTAATATTTTAGAACGTCCATTATCAATAATAACGAGGTGAAATTCTTCTGGTCCGTCTATTTCACCAATGCCTCTTGGACCAGTTAAAGTCGTCACATAACTTGTTAATTTTTGACCTACTGCACTTCTCGTTAACATACCAACAAGGACTTCGAGTTCTTCATGTGTCGGAACAATTCTTTCCATTCCCATCACCGTAATTTGTGTCTTAGGTAAAGTAGATACCATTCTGGCATTACCTTCATTTGTAACTAAAGTAAAACTACCACTCTCTGCTACAGCAAAGTTACATCCTGTCACACCAACATCTGCTGATAAAAAGTCTTGGCGCAATTTATTTCTTACGAATGAGGTCATTTCATCAGGAATTTCTGTTCCTTCATAGCCTAACTTTTCATGTAAAGTATCTTTAATTTGGTTTCTATTTTTATGTAAAGCAGGTGCAACTATATGAGAAGGTGGATTGTGATCATCAATTTGTAGAATGTACTCACCTAAGTCGGTTTCAACAACTTCACAACCAGCTTTTTCCATTGCTTCATTCAAATTAATTTCTTCTGTTACCATAGATTTTGATTTTGCGACTTTTTTAGCTTTTTTCTTTTTCAAAACGTTTGTCACATAGTCATTAGCTTCTTCAGGTGTGCTAGCAAAATAAACGTGTCCGCCTAATTCTGCTACATTGTGAGCTAACAAATCTAAATAATAATCTAAATTTGAAAGTGTATGCTGTCTAATTTCTTCAGCATGATTTCTCCATTCTTCCCAATTACCAAGATCTTCTTGAGCTTGTAATTTTCTATCTCTTAGCCTATCTTGTGCCGAGCTTACAGCACCTCTCATAAACGTATCTTTACTCTCTACTTTAAAAGCTTCTTTGAACGTCTTATCACCTATACGCATTGCCATGTTATTGCACCGCCTTAGCTAGTTGATTATTTAATACTTCAGCAATATGCAATACTTTAACATTTGCTCCACGTCTTTTTAAACGTCCTTCAATATTCATTAAACAACTCGCATCTGCACCAATTAAATAATCAGCACCCGTTGCTAAAATTGAATCCACTTTTTCATCAACCATTTCAGTCGAAACATCACCCATTTTCACAGCGAACGTTCCACCGAATCCACAACAATTATAATAATGAGGCAATTCTACTAGCTCAAGTCCCTCAACTTGTTCTAATAATGCTGTTGGTTGATTCACTACACCTAGTAATCTCGTCATGTGACAAGAAGGATGAACGGTAGCCTTACCATCTAAATGTGCACCAACATCTGTAATATTCAACACATCTACTATAAATTGTGTAAGTTCATAAGATTTGTCGCTCAGTGCTTGAGCTCTTTCATACCATTCTTTATCATCTTCAAACACACTTGGATAATGTTTAAACATTGTAACGCAACTACCAGAAGGTCCAACTACATACTCAGAATCTTCAAAAGCATTAATCATAATCTTAGCTGCTTTCTTAGCTTCTTCAACATAGCCAGAATTGAATGCAGGTTGCCCACAGCAAACTTGACTAGCCGGATAGTCCACTTCACATCCTAGTCTCTCAAGCAATTCAACAGTTGCGATACCTACTCGTGTGTTTAATGCCTCTACTAAACAAGTAGAAAATAAACTCACTTTCATAATATAACCACCCTTATCAGTTTTTAAATTAGTTAATTCAATGCCCATATCATTAACTTAAAGTGATACTAATACTGCCCATATATAATTAGTACCTGCATTATATTGGTCTAACATGATCAACTATAATGTAATAGAAATATTATACCACAACTCATATAGTCATCGTATGACATTATATGTATTTATTATAAAATCTAGGTAAATCACACGAAGACTTGATCTGCTCAATTCAAAATAAAAAAGCATATCACGCTACTGATATTTCTCAGTAAGTAGTGTGATATGCTTTCTTTATACAGTGTTACGATTTTGTGCATGCTTGCCTAGATGTGAATGTCCCAAGCTTTTTATTATTTAACTGTCAGTTTTTTTAATATTACTTAACACGACTTTTTCTACTTCTTCTAAATGAAAAGCCATTTTACTTTGAGCTAGTTTAGCGTTTTGAATTTTGATTGCTTCAAAAATTTCTTTATGCTCGTTATACAATTTTTCGATTGATTTACTTTTAGTATATAAGTAAATTCTTCTTGTTTCTTTCATTGTATGTCTCATGATGTCAGATACGTTTAATAGCAATTGTTTTAAAATATCATTTTTAGCTGCATCCGCTATCGCTAAATGAAATTTTAAGTCTGATGCTTCTCCTAAATCATTTTCCTTTATTGCTAATTTCATATCTTTCAATGCAGACTCTATCGCTAATAAGTCTTCATCGTTTCTATTCTTCGCTGCTAATCTTGCAACGCCTACTTCTACAATACTCCGAACTTCTAATAAATTTTCGATGTCTTTAACATCTCCGTTTATTGCTTCAAAGTTAAATCGTGGTTCTTCTCTTTCCGTTATAAATGTTCCTTGGCCATGTTTAATATCTATATATCCCATAGCTCTTAAAGCATTTAACGCTTCTCTTATAGTTGCTTGTCCTACCCCAAAGCTTTCAGACAAAGCTTTAATAGATGGTAAACGATCTCCAGTATTTAAACGTCCTTCATTAATATCCAATATCATGACATCTGCAACTTTTTCGTATAATTTCTTGTTCGATATCTTCATTTATATTTCTCCACCTTGTTAAAATCATTAGTAGAGCAATTATATCATTTAATATTTATTAAATCGTAAAAAAATTTATATACTTTTACGAAAATTCTCTTTTAATACTTTCAATTGCTTCTTCTAATGTTGCACCTGTAGATAAAGATACGCTTGCTAAAAATGCACCTTCTACGATTGGACCGTCTACTTTATATAATTTATATTCTCCTTCATATAAATCCAGTGCCATTTCAAGGTTCATTTCAGATGAACCTATATCATAAAATAATAATGCATCTTCTGTTAATTCATTTATAACTTCATTAACGGTATCAATACTCGTACCGATTTCACCTTCATTTGTACCACCTTTTGCAATAACTGTTACATTAGGAGACATTTGTTCTAATAAATCTTTAACACCTTGGGCTATTTCTTTACTATGACTAATAATTCCGATAGTCGCCATAATTTACACATCCTCACTTAGAACTTTTAATACATACACCATACTTTGAGCACCTGGATCCATATGACCAATTGAATCTTTTTTAAAATAAGAAGCTCTTCCTTTAGTTGCTTCTAATGCTTTAGTATCTTCAGCAAATTGTTGCAAATCTTCTTCAGTTAATTGATGTCCATTTTCTAAATGTTCAGTTGCTTTTAACAACACATCATACATTGTCTTTTCTCCACCTGATACTTTACCCCTTGTAGCAACAGCATCTTTGAATGTATTAACATATTCTTTTAAATTTTCTTGGGTGATTTCATCATGGTCAAGACCTGCCATTTTAACAAAGCTAAATCCGTAAAGTGGACCTGATGCACCTCCAATTGAACTCATGAGTGTCATTCCCGTAGATTTTAATACATCACTAATTGTTTCACCCGACGCTTTCTCATCAACTGCTTTAAAGCCTCTTAACATATTTACACCATGGTCACCATCGCCAATCGCTCTATCTAGATTGGTTAAATTTTGTTCTTCAGTTTCAAATGTATTTTTTAAATCTTTAAGTCTATTTAAAAGCGTTTCTGCATTCATCAAAAATGCCTCCTATTTAAAATATTTACTTTCTGTCGGTGCATTAAAAGCCTCTTCTAACGCTTGTTGATATGGCACAAGTGTTATAGAGAATCCTTGCATATCAAGTGCTGTCATATAATTTCCAACAAAGTATTTTTTAATGTCTAAGTCTTTGTTTAATGCATATTCATTGAAATAATGAGCTATAATCGCAAGTTCTGAGTCCGGCGTTGCGCCCATACCATTAATCATAACAATTAATGACTTATCAGAAATTTCCTTTTCAAGCTCATGCATTAATCTATTTATGATTTCATCAATAGATTCCATATTCTCTTGATATATACCTCTTTCGCCGTGAATACCTATACCTATTTCCATTTTACTGTCATCTAAGTCAAATCCATATTGACCAGTTGTAGGTACTAAACAAGGATATATTGCCATGCCAATTGTTCTTATACTTTCAATAAACGCATCAACTTTTTCCTTAATTTCAGTTAAATTATATCCATTATCTGATAAATAGCCAGCGTATTTGTGGACTAATACCGTTCCAGCTACACCTCTTCTATCTTGTTCATTCTCTATAGAAATATCATCACGAACAATTACCGACTGACAAGAAATACCTTCCATTTCAGCCATTTCTTGAGCCATTTCAAAATTCATAACATCACCAGCATAATTTTTAATAATAAGTAATACGCCTTCATCTGTCGCAACATGTTTAATAGCCTCAAGAATTTTATCAGGTGTTGGTGACGTAAATACTTCACCACATACAGCAGCATCTAACATACCTTCCGCAACAAAACCTGCATGTGCCGGTTCGTGACCTGATCCACCACCAGAAACTAAAGCCACACCACTTTTTTTAAGTTTTTTTCGAACAACAACATTATCACTTATAATTTCAACTGAGTTATCCATTACTTCAATGCCTTTTAGCATATCGGCAACAAAATGTGTTTTTTCTTTCATTAATTTCTTCATAAAATAGCCTCCCGTTGAATTGTTAATCCTACATTTCTATTATAAAGCGTTTAACTTAGTAAGCGTTAACAATATGAATAAAAGTATGATTGAATCCCTAGAATATCTTTGTCCTTTAGCTTGTACCTTTCACATAATTTATATAAGTTCCTCTAAAAATCAGAGATACAATTTCATACTAAATCTTTGTTAATTTTAAATTTTGATCATAATCTCTTGCAATTATAGTACATAGGGTGTACTATAATCTTTGTGTTAAGTACAGGAGGTGTACTAATTGGATGAAGATTTAAAAAGAGCATTTAATTTATTTCATGAATCTATCATTAATATCCATAGTGAAGTAGCAAAAATTTTAAATAATTCTGGATTAGATGAAGTTATTTCTAAAGAACAATATCAAACTTTAAAAATTATTAAAGATTTCCCTAAGTGTACGTATAGTTTTATTGCATCTAAACAAGGTGTTTTTAAAACAGCAATATCAAATAGAATAAACAAATTGAAAAACCTCGATCTTATTTCAATTCAACAAGGTGAAGATAAAAGAGAAAAATCTGTTCTGTTAACTGAAAAAGGATTGAAACTTGTTAACCGTACTGAAGATGTCATTTACGAAACATTCAATCGTAAACTGTCTGCTCACTTCTCTGATCAAGAAATCATCACATTTGTTAAACAATTAGAAAAAGCTAATAATCTTATAACAGGAAAGGACAATGTTAAACATGTTTGATGATATAAAAAATCTGTGGACACACAAATTTTTACTCGTTTCCTTAATCGCAATTATGTTAATCCCCTTAATTTATAGTTCAGTTTTTGTAGGTTCTTTATGGGATCCGTATGGTAAGACTGGCGATTTGAAAATATCTGTCGTTAACAATGATAGTGGCGGAGAAGTTAACGGAGAAAAAGCGAATATCGGTAACGATGTAGAAAACAAATTAAAAGATAACGATAAGTTTAAATGGGAATTTGTTAAACAAGAAACAGCAGACAAACATTTAGAAAAAGGTGAATCATTCGCTGTTATTTCAATTCCTTCTAACACGTCGAAACATGCTGGCTCTATGTTGGATAAGAACCCTGAAAAAATCGATTTAAATGTTAAGACAAACCCAGGTTATTCTTACACAGGTTCACAAATAGCATCTAAAGCTGTTACAGCTGTTGAAGATGATTTAAGCGCTTCTGTTAGAGAAAAATATATATCTGAATCATTTAAAGGTATGAACAAACTTACAGATGGTTATAAAGATACTTCTAAAGCGCTCGGACAAATGTCAGATGCTGAATCACAACTAATTGATGGCAACAAACAAGTTGAGTCAGGCTTAGAACAATTAGCCCCAATGGCAGGCGCTGAAGGTCACCAACTATTACAAGGTAGCATGCAAGTATCACAAGGTTTAAACGATTTACAACAAAACAACGATAAATTAAAACAAAATATCGATAAAGCAATCAAGCAATCAGAGGGTAAATACTTTAACGAGGAAAATGTTAAAGCTATTAACAGCCCAGTAGTATCAAATGAAGATGACTTAACTGAAGTAGACAACTACGGACAAAGTTTCGCACCATATATTCTCTCATTAAGTTTATATGTTGGAGCTGTCGCATTCTCAGCAGTCTACCCTATTGATAAACGAATTGGAGATTCAACAGGATTTAGATGGTGGTTAAGTAAATTTGCTATATTTATGATGCAAGCTTTAGGATCAGCTTTAGTTTTAGCAGCCCTATGTTTATATGGTTTTGAAATTGAAATAGCTGATCCAGTATACTTCACGTTAACATTATTATTATGGAGTATTGCAGCATATATGATTGTAACGTTCTTAACAGTCGTATTAGGTAATATCGGTAAGTTCTTGGCAATCATTTTACTCATCCTTCAATTAGGATCAAGTGAAGGAACATTCCCAATACAATTATCAGGTAAGATATTCCAAAACTTACATCCATTCTCACCAATGAGTTATGTCATTAAAGCTCTAAGAGAAAACATATTTAACTTTACAAGTGATGTAACTTACGGACAATCAATGCTCATAATTGGCCTTATTGCAATAGTGTTCGCAGCACTTACGTTGCTCGTATATGTCGTGCGTTCTAAATATCCACACTTAAGACGTAAAGCAAACGAAAATGACTATTAATATGAAATTAAAAAAGCACAACCTCAGCAGAGGTTGTGCTTTTAATTTTACGATTAGTTGTACATCTTCAAGTCTTCGTGTGATTAAGTAGCTCATGAGAATCGCACAATACTTCTAATATTCTATTACAATCTTACCTATAGTTTTACCTTCTTCTATAAGTCTATGTGCTTCTGTCACACTTTCAACACTTAGTCCTTTTAGTTTTGTATGCAAGGTTGTTTTGATTGTACCTCTATCAAGTAAATATGTTAATTTTCTTAAATATTCATGATGTGCTTGCATATCGTCAGTTTCATATTTTGGTCTCGTAAACATAAATTCAAATGAGAATGTCACACTCTTATCTTTTAATAAATTCAAATTCACTTTATCCATAAAATTAACGAGCGCAACAATTCTACCTCTTGGTTTAATCATTTCTGCCATTACGTTAAAGTATGCATCACTACTATGTGTATTAAAAATATAATCTACTTCATTTATTTTATGTGCTTTTAATTCATCTAGTAAATGATGTTTATGATTTAATACGATATCAGCGCCCATTTCTTCAGACCATCTTCTCGTTTCTTTTCTAGATGCTGTTGTAATGACTGTTAGGCCTAAATTTTTAGCGATTTGAGTAGCAATAGAACCAACCCCACCAGCACCATTGATAATGAGTAACTTTTTATCTTTATTATCTTCTGGATTAGTGGATATGCTTAACCCTTCAATAAGCGCCTCGAAAGCAGTGAGCGCAGTTAACGGTAAAGCTGCTGTTTCAGCATAAGATAAATGTTCTGGTTTAATGCCGACAAGTCTTTCATCCACTAATTGATATTCTGCATTAGATCCTTGATGCATATTTGAACCTGAATAATATACTTCATCTCCTACATGAAATAATTCAACTTCATCTCCTACAGCTTCAACCACACCAACTGCATCATATCCTAATACTTTAAATTCACCTTCATTAGTAGTTCTCAATTTTGTATCGACTGGATTAATACTAGCTGCTTTCACATTTACTAATATTTCTCTTCTACTAGGTTCAGGAATAGGTAAATCAAGCTCTTCAAATTCATTTGTCTCTTTCAAATCAAAACTTTTTTTAAATCCTATTGCTTTCATTTAAAGTCACCTCTACCTCAATTTTATAATTGCTTACTATAATAATTATGTTCATCATCAATTTGCATGCCTAGTTTAGTATATAAACGATTACCGCCTATATTAGATTTTTCAGTTTCTAAATATATTGTCTCATAACCATTTTCTTTCCCATACTTAAATGCTTGATGCATGAGTTTTTCGCCTATACGTTGACCTCTAGCCTTAGTCGTTAAATATAAATCATTTATAATAAGCAACTCCGACATTTTCATTGAAGACAACATCGTATATAGTTGTATAAATCCTATTACATCATCATTGTCTTCAGCAATAAAAATAACAGCATTGTCACAGGATAAATTCTCATTCAAAAAGCTTTCGGCTGCATCTATATCAGATTGTTCTCCAAAATAAACTCGATATTCGTTAAAAATGGGGATGATTTTATTCACTTCATTAACTTGTAATCTTGAAATATTCAATGCATCACCTCATTTACGCCATTATCTATCTCTTATTACTGTGTTTTCATCCGCTTTCACTTTCGGTCGAACGACAAGCTCACCATTACAATTTGGACATACATAAAATAAATTTTCAGCACATTCTCTACAAAACGTATGCTCCTTCACACAAATAAAAGCATTACTCTTACTATGAAATTCATAGTCGCATTTTTCACAATTCGTTTTCATCTCTAAAGCCATTTCAATCACTCCAATAAAAATATGTTAATATATATATAATTATCATATCATTTTTAAGCACGTAAATAGAATTTAAAGGTGTGATTATATGGAAAAAGAATTTGTAGGTAAATGTAAAGCATGTCATTCAAATATTTATTGTAGTAGTGGCTTTATTGAAGGCGTCGTCCAACAAGACAAAACACTATTATGTTTTAAATGTTCAAATAAAAAAGACGAGGGAAAAGAAACATAATCGTTACTTTTCCCTCGTTTTTCTATACGCCTTGATCTAAGTTCATTAACATATTTTTCATTAAATTAATTTGTCCAATATGATAATTTGTATGTGTAATCGCAAATGATATCGTTTCATCAAAAGTCGCCATACCTGCTACAGGTTGTTTTCTTGTTTGACCCATTTTATCATCTAACGCATTTAAGATTCTTTCAAGCTGTTGCATCAAAATATCTTTTAATTCTTGGAATGTAGGTTCTACACCTGTAAAATCTTGAGGTGACGTACCTGGAGAGAATGATTCACCTAATTTTTCACCAAGCACATTCCCTTCTTCCTCACTACCAAATACAAAAGCCTCATTCGCCATAATCACATGACCAAGCTGCCACTTAATATTATTTTTAGCTAACTCTAATTGAAAATCCGCTTGTTTCTCATCGACATCTTTAATAATGTTCGATAACATATTGTAAGAAACTTGGAACTGTTTTTCTATCATTTCAATTTCCTCCTGTTAATCCGTTATAGCAAAGTAATTGCCTTCTATGTCATGAAAGTTGGAAACACTACCTTCAAGCATATCAATAATATCATGCCCAGTTAGCCCTTGTGCAATTAACGGCTCATACAACGCATCTAAATTCATTTAAGACCTTTAGAGTAGGCAGTAAGTATTAAATGAATTACAAATCATAACAATGCATAGCCTCACTCAGCATCTTTCTCATAAAACATAATGTCTCCAGGCTGACAATCCAAATACTCACAAATCGCTTCAAGCGTACTAAATCTTACAGCTTTAGCCTTACCAGTTTTAAAAATAGATAAATTAGCAATCGTAATATCTACAGATTGGGCAAGTTCAGTTAAAGATACATTTTTCTCTTTCAAAATTTCATCTAATTTAATTTTTATCATTTTCTCACCCTTAAATAGTTAAATCATGTTCTTCTTTGATAGCTTCAGATTCATTATAAATAGATAAGAAGTTTAACATCATTCCACCTATATTTAATAATACAACACCTGTAAAAAATGAACTACTTAATATTTCTTTATTTACAGCGTCAACAGGAATCCAAGTTTCTATAACATTTAAAGTAGCATAAATAATAATTAAAATAGTCGATTTGAAAATAATATCGAAATTTTGAGAATTAAAATAATTATTTCTTCTAATATTATTTGAAAACTTAATAAACAATAAAAACACAATCAAATACAACAAAACTTGAATAGAATAACATAATAAATAATAGAATAAACCTTGTTTCAGATCAAATATCTCACCTAAAGGAACAGATTTTTGTAATGTAATTAAACTTATAATGTAACAACTCATACCTGCAATAATAGATAAAACTGTAGTCCACGAAAAATTTTTAACAAATAATCTCATCACTATTTACTCTCCTTTTATCGTTTTTCAATAAAATTTTAACATCATTTTTATCGATTATCAATAAAAATAGCATGATATTTTGCAACAAAAATTGACTCTCCAACAAATTATTGGAGAGTCATTACTATTTCATAACTTTAATTAATACTAGCCCATAAAGTCATATTAATTAACTCACTCTTTTATTTTGGAAAATATAAAGTTAGTTTTTGTATGTCCATATGGTTGTATGTCATCAATAAATGATTCTACTTTCTCCATATCTTCAAATCTAACTTTAAAGATATAACATGCATCTCCTGAAACTCTATAACAAAAGTCCACATTATCTAAGCTGTTAATATATTTCTTAAAGTCATCATATATGTTGTTTTTTATGATTATTTCAACTATGACCTCTATATCATAGCCTAATTTTTTATAATTGATGTCTATTGTATAACCGTCAATTATATCTTGATCTTCTAATTTATTTACACGTTCTCTTGTAGCTGGAGCTGATAGATTAATTTTTTTACTTAATTCATTTATCGTGATTCTGCTGTTTTCTTTTAATATTTCTAGTATTTTTTCATTAATAAAGTCATCCACTATATTCACCTCTTTTTATAAAGTTATTACGCCCTTTTTACTTTTTTTACATATTCAATTTTTAATATAACATACTTATAATTTAAATATGACATATAAAGGAGTGATATGATGGTATTATTAAGCACTAGTTCATTAGGAGACACACCATTTCAACAGTTATTAGGACATAATCCCCCTATTTATTATTCATGGAATAATTTATCTCATGTATTAAGTAAGGACGGAAAACTCTCTCATTCTTTAAAAGAAGAAATGCGAAGAATACTAGCACAACAAAATGGGTGTCAATATTGCAAAGCAAAAGGTCTCCCTACTAACCAATTTACTGATGATAAATCAGCATTGTGTATAGGTTTTGTAGAAGTTTATTTAAAAATGAAAGAAAAAATCCCTTACTATATTGTTGAAAAGTTAAAAGAACACCTGACAGATGACGAAATAATTGAATTGATAACATTTACCTTATTTACTACTGCTCAGCAGCACTTTGGCGCCATATTACAAATAGGAGCTGAAAACGATCATAAAGCATAGATGATAATTGGTGCATATGATTAAAGATATATTTTAAACACAAAAAAGCACTTCTCGAGTATATTCGAGAAGTGCTGTAAACGTTGATATAACTTGCAATTAACGTTTTGAGAATTGTGGTGAACGACGAGCACCTTTAAGACCAGGTTTTTTACGTTCTTTCATACGTGGGTCACGAGTAAGTAATCCAGCGCGTTTTAATGATCCACGGTATTCTGGATCTGCTTCTAACAATGCACGTGCAATTCCGTGACGGATAGCTTGTGCTTGTCCTGTGAAACCTCCACCATGAACGTTTACTAAAACATCATAGTTTCCTTTTGTTTCAGTTACATCAAATGGTTGATTTAAATCTAAAATTAATGATTCAAATGGTAAGTAGTCACGTACGTCACGATCATTGATTGTTACGTTACCTTCACCAGGTACTAAACGTACACGTGCTACTGAATTTTTACGACGACCTGTGCCTTGATATTCAACTTGTGCCAATGTAGTATCCTCCTCTTAATTAACCACGTAACTCGTAGTTTTCAGGTTGTTGTGCAGCATGTGGATGCTCTGCACCAGCATATACGAATAATTTTTTACCTTGTTTTTCACCAAGTTTATTTTTAGGTAACATACCTTTGATAGATGTTTCTAA
Organism: Mammaliicoccus sp. F-M27; assembly: GCF_022387115.1. NCBI lineage: Bacteria > Bacillati > Bacillota > Bacilli > Caryophanales > Staphylococcaceae > Mammaliicoccus > Mammaliicoccus sp. F-M27. The sequence continues at coordinate 20,060 of NZ_JAJNIE010000006.1, forward strand.
TAAACGAACTGGGTTTTTCTCTTTTAATTCACCAGCAGAAACTGATTTGATTCCACCTGGGTGATTTGAGTGACGGTAGTAAATTTTATCTTGTTCTTTGTTACCTGATAAGTAGATTTTTTCAGCGTTAATAATAATAACGTTATCTCCTGTATCAACGTGTGGTGTATAAGTTACTTTATGTTTACCGCGTAAGATTGTTGCGATTTCTGATGATAAACGACCTAACGTTTGTCCTTCAGCATCAACAACATACCATTTGCGATCGATGTTTGCTTCATTAGCCATAAATGTTTGACGCATTATAGAGTCCTCCTAAAATTTAAAAAAGTTCTTGGTTAAGATGTATGTATTAACCTGTACCAAGGAAATAAATACATCTTAAATTCCGTTATCTGATTCCTGCTTATATATCTTAAAACACAATAAGATTCCGGGGCTTATCGTGGTGGTGGATATAAAACAATACCGTTAACTATAATATAATTTATTTATCATTTTGTCAATTGATTTCAAACATTTTCTGTTGAATTTTTATTATATATTTCGATATTTGTTCCGAATTCGTTGACTAGCTCTTGTTTGTCTAAATATACTTTTTCTAAATACAATCCATGTGCTGGTGCAGTAAATGGTATTTTCTTTCTATCTCTCTCTTCAAGCAGCGTATGAATTTCTTCACCGCTTCTCTTACCTTCTCCGACAAGTATTAAATAAGCGACCATAACTCGAACCATATTATAAAGAAATCCTGATCCTGTTACGACAAATTCAAATCCATCTTCTGTTTCATTTACTTCACTTTGATAGATTGTACGAATTTTATTTTGTATTTCTGTTTTTTGTGAACAAAAACTTGTAAAATCATGTGTGCCTAAAAAGTGTTGTGCGGTTTCATTCATCTTTTTGATATCTACTGGTTTCTTCTGTTGAACTTTTGTATCATGTTCAAAAATATGTCTTTCTTCGTCTATATAGACTTTATAACGGTATTTCTTACCTACACAATCATATCTACAATGGAAATCGTCACTGATTTGTTCGACACTTTGTACATATATATCTTTAGGTAATGCAGAATTAAAAATGTACTTCCATTTATCTGGTGGGATATTTAAATGTGTATCAAAATGAAAGCACTGTTCTATTGCATGGACACCTTTATCTGTCCTACTTGAAGGGTTTATTCTAACAAATGTCTGATGCATTCTTTTTAGAATTCTTTCAAATTCATATTGCACAGTACGTTCATGATGTTGAACTTGAAATCCCATGAACTTTCCACCGTGATATGAAATTTTAACTAACATCCTCAAAGTCTGTACCTCAATTCCTTAATAAATATAATATTATGGCTATTATAAGGATAGTCGCTAATGCGAGGCTATCTTTAAATTTCCATTTTAACTTACGATAAGTCGTTCGTTGATTCGATGCATTATAACCTCTAGATTCCATGGCTACTGCCAAGTCATCCGCTCTCTTAAAGGCAGAAATAAACATAGGTATTAATAATGGGATAATGGCTTTTAACCTATTAAATATACTCCCTGCTGTTACATCTGATCCTCTTGAAGTTTGAGCTTTAATAATTCTATCTAGTTCATCCATTAATGTAGGAATAAACCTTAATGAAATTGACATCATCATTGCTAATTCATGCACTGGAAACTTGATTTTCTTGAGCGGTCTTAACATAGATTCTATAGCATCCGTTAAACTTATAGGACTTGTTGTTAAAGTCATAATGGTCGATATCATCACTAACAACACAAGTCTTAATACAATAAACGCACCTTGTTGTATTCCGTTCTGTTCAATCGTAAATAACTTTAAGTCTAATACAACTGGTCCACCTTTAGTCACAATTAAATGCATGACGAACGTAAAGATGAATAAAAGCATAACAGGCGTAAGACCTTTAATAAGAAACCAAAATCTTATTTTCGCTAAATACATAATGACTAATACAGTTAAAAGCATAAATGCATATGAAGACCATGTGTTACAAATGAAGATTAAAATCATAAATAAAAATACATATATCATTTTCATCCTAGAGTCTAAGCTATGAATAATTGTATTACCAGGTATATAACGTCCAATTATCATTTTATCAGTCATGACGTTTCACCTGCTTTTCATACATATCTTTAAACATCTCTTCACAAGTTGCAACTTGATCAAATTTCATATTGTATTTAGTTTCTACAGCTCGTTGTAGTTGAATAATCTTAGGTGCTTGCAAGTGTGTTTGATTAAGAAGTTCTTGATTAGTGAATATATTAACAGGTTGATTTTCTGCTACGATTTCACCAGCTTTAATCACTTTCACTTCATCAGCATACTTAAGTACAATATCCATTTGATGTGAGATTAAAATAATCGTAATGCCTAATGTTTGATGTATTTCATTAAACAATTCCATCATGTCATGTTGTCCTCTAGGGTCTAAGCCAACTGTAGGCTCGTCAAGGACAAGTATCTCTGGTTCCATAGCTAACACACCAGCGATTGCTATTCTTCGCTTTTGGCCTCCTGAGAGCTCAAAAGGTGATCTCTTTAATATACTTCGCTCCATACCAAGTAAATCTATTAATTCTTCTGCTTTATGAATGGCTGCTGCTTTTTCCATTCCGTAATTAAGCGGACCGAATATAATATCTTTTTCTACTGTATCTTCAAATAATTGATGCTCAGCAAATTGAAATACGATACCAACCTTTTTACGAACTGGAGCAAGTTTTTTGGACTTTGTCTTTTTAGTAATGACTGTATCATCAATTGTGATTTGTCCTTCAGTAGGTTTTAAAATCGCATTTAAATGTTGGATCAATGTAGATTTACCTGAACCTGTTTGCCCAACTATTGCATAAAATTTAGATTCGTTGAACGTAGTCGAAATTTCATTTAAAGCCCTATATTGATAAGGCGTTTTTATACTATAATCATAAGTTACGTGATCAAAGATTATTTTCATAGGCGATTCACCAACTGTTCGAAAGTAGTAAATTCGTAGTTGTTATATAACAAATAATTCATTCTCATTGAGAAAGGTAAGTCTAATCCTATTTCATTCAAATATGCACCTTCTTTAAATATTTCTTTAGGTACATCTTGTTTATAAACTTCACCTTTATTCATGACGATCATGTCATCAGCGTTGATTGCTTCTTCTAAATCATGCGTAATAGAAATCACGGTTAAATGATGTTCTTCCTGAATAGATTTAATTAAATTCATGATGCTTTCTTTACCTTCAGGATCCAACATGGCTGTTGCTTCATCCAAAACCATAACATCCGGAGACATTGCTAAAATACCAGCAATTGCTACACGTTGTTTTTGACCACCAGACAAATGGCTCGGCTCAAATGATTTCATATCAGACATACCAACTTCATTCAATACTTGATCCACTATATCATGCATAACACTATACGCAACACTTTGATTTTCCATGCCGAAAGCAACGTCATATTCTACAGTAGAACCAATAAACTGATTATCTGGATTTTGAAAAACAATACCTATATGCTTTCGTGCTTCTTCAATTGTTTTCTCAGAAAGCGTTAAGTCACCTACTTGAATATTACCATCATATTTTTGATTAATTCCCATTAATAATTTGGCAATTGTAGACTTTCCTGAACCATTATGCCCTACAATTGACGTCCACTTACCTTTTTGGATGCTAAATGAAACATCGTGTAATGCAGCTGGTTCATTTTCATCATATTTAAATGTAACGTTAGAGAACCTAATTATTTTTTCCTGCACCATTTAAATTCATCCTTCAACAAGTTAATTACTACTTCATTTTACAGTATAGATAAGAAATTGTAATCATTAATTGCTTTAAAAGTCCGATGCGTTATTATAGATAAATTTGCACATAAAAAAAATCCGTATAAACGGATTTCAAAATAAAAAAGCGCGCACTCCACCATAGACGAGTTCACGCTATAAGTCATTCAAATGTGGTGGAGTACTCTGAGCTAGACAATATCTATGTGTGGGTAAACATTATCATTGCACTCATTTGCTTTGTGTGTGTTAAATAAATTGTATTTATAAAGAATGATTGAAGTGACTTTCGTCACTCCAATAAAGAGTAAATTATACTAATTCAATAATTACTGATTCAGCACCGTCACCGCGACGTGGACCAACTTTCATGATACGAGTATATCCACCTTGACGCTCTTCATAGCGTGGCGCAACATCATTGAATAATTTTTGTAATGCAGTAATTGTTTTGTCATCTTCTAAGATTTTAACATCGCGCAACGTTTCACCAGCTCTACGACGTGAAGCTAAGTCACCTTTTTTACCTAAAGTAATCAAGTTGTCGACAACTTTACGTAGTTCTTTAGCACGAGATTCTGTAGTCTCAATGCGTTCAGAAACGATAAGTTGAGTAGCTAAGTCACGTAACATTGCTTTACGTTGATCAGAAGTACGACCTAATTTTCTGTAACCCATGAATTAACCTCCTTTATTAGTCTTCTTTTCTTAAACCAAGACCAAGATCTTCTAATTTATATTTAACTTCTTCAAGAGACTTACGACCTAAGTTTCTAACTTTCATCATATCTGCCTCAGATTTGTCTGCTAATTCTTGTACAGAATTAATTCCTGCACGTTTTAGACAGTTATAAGAACGTACTGATAAATCTAATTCTTCAATAGACATTTCAAGTACTTTTTCTTTTTGATCTTCTTCTTTTTCAATCATGATTTCAGCATGTTGTGCTTCATCAGTTAAATTAACAAAAATGTTTAAGTGTTCAGTCATGATCTTAGCACCTAAAGAAACTGCTTCTTGAGGAGATAAAGAACCATCTGTCCAAACATCAAGTGTTAATTTATCATAATCACTACTTTGCCCTACACGAGTATTTTCAACTGTATAGTTAACACGATTTACTGGAGAATAAAGTGAATCGATTGGAATAACACCAATTGGCAAATCACTTGTGTTGTTTACTTCAGCTAAAGCATAACCGCGACCTTTATTAGCAATTAAGCGCATCTTAAGGTGTCCACCTTTAGAAACTGTTGCAATTTTTAAATCTGGATTTAATATTTCAACATCACTGTCATGCATGATATCTTTCGCAGTAACTTCACCCTCATCATTAATATCGATTTCAAGTGTTTTGTCTTCTTCTGAATATATTTTAAGAGCCAATTTCTTGATGTTCATAATGATAGTTGTAACATCCTCAACTACATTTTCAACTGCTGAAAATTCGTGAAGAACACCTTCAATTTCGATATTTTTAACTGCCGCACCTGGTAATGAAGATAATAGGATACGACGTAAGGAGTTGCCTAGTGTTGTACCATAACCACGTTCTAGCGGTTCAACAACGAACTTACCGAATGTAGAATCATCACTAACTTCAATTGTTTCAATTCTAGGTTTTTCGATTTCAATCATTTAAATATATCCTCCTTATAAACGTCGATTAAACTTTATTAATTTCTATCCAGTGATTCTTGAACATAAGAACTAACAAAAATTATACGCGACGACGTTTTGGTGGACGACATCCATTATGAGGAACTGGTGTTACGTCTCTAATAGCTGTGATTTCTAAACCAGCAGATTGTAACGCACGGATCGCTGATTCACGACCTGGACCAGGACCTTTTACTGTAACTTCTACAGCTTTCAAACCATGTTCCATAGCAGTTTTTGAAGCTGTTTCTGAAGCCATTTGAGCTGCGAATGGAGTTGATTTTTTTGAACCTTTAAATCCTAACGCACCTGCTGAAGACCATGATAATGCATTACCGAAATCATCAGTGATCGTTACGATTGTATTGTTGAATGTTGAGCGAATGTGAGCTATACCACTCTCAATATTCTTTTTCACTTTACGTTTACGAGATACTTGTTTACGTGCCATTTATATGTGCCTCCTTTACTTATTATTTTTTCTTGTTCGCTACTGTTTTAACTGGTCCTTTACGCGTACGCGCATTGTTCTTAGTGTTTTGACCACGAACTGGTAATCCACGACGGTGGCGAATTCCACGGTATGAAGAGATTTCCATTAAACGTTTAATGTTTAAGTTTCTTTCACGACGAAGGTCACCTTCAACTTTGTAACCATCTACAACTTCACGGATACGACCTAATTCGTCATCAGTTAAATCACGAACACGTGTGCTTTCTGATACGTTTGCTTCTTTAATAATTTTTTGAGCTGTTGTTTTTCCGATACCATATACGTAAGTTAACGAAATTACTACGCGTTTCTCACGTGGTACATCTATACCTGCAATACGAGCCATTTAATTACACCTCTCTTTATTAGCCTTGTTTTTGTTTGTGTTTTGGATTTTCACAAATCACCATTACTTTACCTTTACGACGAACAACTTTACATTTTTCGCAAATTGGTTTTACTGATGGTCTTACTTTCATCTTTGTATACCTCCTTGTATTTGGAGTGACGATTATTTATAACGATAAGTGATTCTTCCGCGTGTTAGGTCATACGGAGACATTTCAACTGTTACTTTGTCGCCAGGTAGAATTCTAATATAGTTCATACGGATTTTACCACTAACGTGTGCTAAAATTTCATGTCCATTTTCTAATTCTACTTTAAACATAGCGTTAGGTAAAGTATCTAATACAGTACCTTCTAATTCGATTACATCTTGTTTAGCCATGATCATTTCCCCCTTTTTCTTTTCATTCTCGTGAAATACAAATGTATTTCATGTTTTAAAACCTGGTCCAAAATTAGAGACATACTTTAGGTGATCAAATCACATAGAATAAGCACAGGTTTATAAAATTGGGATGATTTAATACTTAAGATTTGCATTCGACAACACTTCAAATACTTATCGCTTCTCGTAATCACTCCGATTGTATTTCAAAAACCTAAATACTATCTTGATTCTTCAAAATTGAACGCATTCACGCGTTCAAGAATCACCTAAAGTTAGGCGAATTCGGGGTGAAAGCGTCATTACTATAATAATTCAAGAATTTGAATAACATCTTCAGTAACATTATCAATTTGTCGAGAACCATCGATGTTTTTAAGGACACCTTGATTTTCATAGAAATCTAAAAGTGGTTTTGTTTGTTTAACATTAACACTTAAACGATTTGCTACTGTTTCAGGATTGTCATCTTCACGTTGATATAATTTACCGCCGTCAAGATCACAAACACCATCAACTTTTGGTGGATTGAATACTAAATGATAAGCTGTACCACATTCTTCACAAATACGTCTGCCTGTTAAACGATTCATAAGTTCTTCTTCTGCAACTTCGATGTTGATAACAGCATCTACTTTGCGTTCTAATTCACTTAAAATTTCATTTAATGCATCAGCTTGTTCAACTGTACGAGGAAAACCATCTAGCAAGAATCCTTTTCTTGCATCTTCTTCAGCTAGTCTTTCTCTAACGATACCTATAGTCACTTCATCTGGTACAAGTTCCCCACGATCCATGTGAGATTTAGCCTCTTTACCAAGGTCAGTCTCTTCTTTGATCGCTTTACGGAACATATCACCAGTTGAGATATGAGGAATAGGGTATTTCTTAACAATTTCACTCGCTTGAGTTCCTTTACCTGCTCCAGGTAAACCCATTAAAATGATGTTCATAAAAACCCTCCTACTTGCTTATCGTCTTCTAAAGCCTCTATATTCTCGTTGATTGAGTTGAGCTTCTAAAGTTTTCATTGTTTCTATTGCAACACCGATAACGATTAGTAAGCTTGTACCACCAACTTGTATAGCTTGAGGTAAACTCATTAACTTAATAGCTAATATTGGAACAATAGATATTAAAGCTAAGAAGATTGAACCAACAAACGTTAAACGATAGAGCACTCTAGTGATGTATTTTTTAGTTTGTTCTCCAGGTCTAATACCTGGAACATAACTACCTTGTTTTTGTAAGTTTTCTGCCATTTTTTCAGGATTAACCTGAACAAATGCATAAAAGTATGCGAACGCTATAATTAATATAACATAAACAATCATACCTATATTATGAGATGGATCAGCGTAAGTTGTAACAGTTTGCGCCCAATCTTGATCAGGGAAGAACAACGTTAGTGTCTTCGGAAGCATGAAAAATGCCATCGCAAATATTACAGGAATTACACCAGCTGCATTAACTTTTAAAGGTAAATATGTTGCGTTTGCAGATAACGAAATACCAGTACCTTGTTGTTGACGCTTAGCATATTGAATAGGAATTTTACGAATAGCTTGAAGTACATAAACTGCACCAACTGTTAGTAAAATCATTCCAACAAATAAGCCAATCGCTTTTAACCAAGCCATAGTTGTATCATCTGCACCAACAAAACTTTGCTGGTAAAACTGAATTAATGAGTTTGGTATTGAAGATAATATACCAGCGAAGATAATAATAGAAATACCATTACCAACACCGAATTGAGTTATCTGCTCACCTAACCACATTAAGAAAGCTGTTCCTGCAGTTAAAACAAGTGCGATTAACAAGTAATTTAACGTTGAAGTATTTTCAATCAAATTACCGCCCAGCATATTATTAAATGAATAAGACATACCTAAGCCTTGAACAAACGCTAGAACAATTGTGAAGTAACGCGTAAATTGATTAATCTTTTTACGTCCAACTTCACCTTGTTTAGCCCATTCAGTAAATTTAGGTACAACATCCATTTGTAATAATTGCATTACGATTGAAGCAGTAATATAAGGCATAATACCCATTGCTAAAATTGAGAAGTTCTGCAAGGCACCACCACCGAATGTATTGAACAAATCAGTAATACCTTGAGAACCTTTATTTTGATTAAATGCATCTGGATTAACACCAGGAGCTGGAATGTAAGTTCCAACTTTAAATATAACGAGCATTGCTAGTGTGAATAATATCTTGTTACGAATATCTTTAGTCTTTAAAAAACTAACGATCGTTTCAAACATTAGATCACCTCATGCGTTCCGCCCTTACCTTCGATTGCTTCAATTGCTGAAGCTGAGAATTTATGAGCTTTTATTGTTAATTTTTTTTCTAATGAACCGTTTCCTAAAACTTTAACGCCTGATTTTTCAGATTTAACAACACCTGATTCTACTAATAACGCAGGAGTAATTTCTGTTCCATCTTCGAAACGATTTAATTGATCAAGATTAACAATTGCATATTCTTTACGGTTGATGTTAGAGAATCCACGTTTTGGTAAACGACGGAATAATGGTAATTGACCACCTTCGAAACCTAAACGAACACCGCCACCTGAACGTGCTTTTTGTCCTTTAGTACCACGACCACTTGTTTTACCATTACCTGTAGCCATACCACGACCAACACGGTTACGTTCTTTACGAGCACCTTTAACTGGTTTCAACTCATGTAATTTCATTTTGGCACCTCCTTAATACTTATGATGAATTTATTTTTCAGTAACTTTTACTAAGTGACTTACTTTATCGATTTGCCCACGAGTAGCAGGATTATCTTCAACTATTGCAGTTGAATTTGTTTTTTTAAGTCCTAGCGCTTGAACTGTCTTGCGTTGTGTTTCAGGACGACCAATAACGCTACGAGTGAGGGTGATTTCTAATTTAGCCATAGTGTTTGTTCCCTCCTTAATTTAATAATTCTTCTACTGATTTACCGCGTAGACTAGCTACTTGTTCGGCATTTTTAAGTTCTTTAAGTCCTTCAATTGTAGCACGAACCATATTGATTGGTGTGTTAGAACCTAATGATTTACTTAAGATATCAGTGATACCAGCAAGTTCTAATACCGCACGAACTGGTCCACCTGCAATAACACCTGTACCAGGTGCTGCTGGTTTAATTAAAACACGACCTGCACCAAAACGTCCAATAACTTGGTGAGGAGTAGTTCCTTGAACACGTGGAACAGTTACTAAATCTTTCTTAGCATCTTCCACTGCTTTTTTAATTGCTTCTGGTACCTCTTGTGCTTTACCAGTACCGAAACCTACGCGACCATTTTTATCTCCAACAACTACTAAAGCTGTAAAACGGAAACGACGACCACCTTTAACTACTTTAGCTACACGGTTAATCGTAACTACGCGCTCTTCAAATTCTTTAACTTCTTGTTCTTTACGACGCATGAGTGTCCCTCCTTTAAATTAAAATTGAAGTCCGTTTTCACGAGCTGAATCAGCTAATGCTTTGATACGTCCGTGGTATAAATATCCCCCACGGTCAAATACTACAGCTTCAACGCCTTTTTCAGACGCGCGTTTTGCAACGAATTCGCCAACTTTAGCTGCTGCTTCTACATTACCTGATTGCTCTAGGTTTAATTCTTTATCTAAACTTGATGCTTGAGCGATTGTTACACCGTTTAAGTCATCAATAATTTGAGCATAAATATGTTTGTTTGAACGATATACATTTAAACGTGGTTTTTCGCTTGTTCCAGCTAATTTAGCACGTACGCGAGCATGTCTTTTCAAACGAACTTTATTTTTGTCGATTTTAGCGATCATGTTAGTGCTCCTTTCTTATGTTAATGATTACTTACCAGTTTTACCTTCTTTACGACGAACATGTTCGCCTTCGTAACGAATACCTTTACCTTTATAAGGTTCTGGTGGACGGATTGAACGGATGTAAGATGCGATAGCACCAACACGTTCTTTAGAAATACCTTCTACTTTAACTTTAGTGTTTTTCTCTACTGATAATGTGATTTCATCTTCAGCATGGATTTCTACAGGATGAGAATAACCAACGTTTAAGATGATATTTTTACCTTGCATTTGGGCACGGTAACCAACACCAATAAGTTCTAAGTTTTTCTCGAATCCTTTAGATACACCTTCGATCATGTTAGCGATCAATGCACGAGTTGTACCATGTACAGTTTTGTGCTCTTTAGAGTCAGATGGACGTACAACTTCTAAGCTGTTGTCCTCTTGTTTATATGTCATTTCTTCGTTAAATGTACTAGTTAATTCACCTTTTGATCCTTTAACAGTGATTACGTTACCTTCGATAGTAACAGTAACGTCTGCAGGAATCTCAATTATTTTCTTACCAACACGGCTCATTATGTGGGCACCTCCTTATAATTTTATAATTACCAGATATAAGCTAATACTTCTCCACCGATTCCACGTTGTCTAGCATCTTTATCAGTTAAAACACCTTCAGATGTAGAAACAAGTGCAACACCTAAACCGTTAAGAACTTTTGGAAGTTCGTCAGCTTTAGCATAAACACGTAAACCTGGTTTAGAAATACGTTTTAAACCTGTGATAACTCGCTCGTTGTTTTGACCATATTTAAGGAACATACGGATTACACCTTGCTTATCATCTTCGATAAATTCTACGCTTTTTACGAATCCTTCTTTTTTAAGGATTTCAGCGATTTCTTTTTTAATGTTTGATGCAGGTAACTCTAATTTTTCGTGGCGAACCATGTTAGCGTTACGCACGCGAGTTAACATATCTGCAATTGGATCTGACATTGTCATTTGTGTTTCCTCCTTTCATTCTTTTGAGTTTACCAGCTAGCTTTACGTACGCCAGGGATTTGGCCTTTGTATGCTAGTTCACGGAAACAAATACGGCAAAGTTTGAATTTACGGTATACTGAGTGTGGACGTCCACAACGTTCACAACGAGTGTATTCACGAACTCCGAATTTTTGTTGACGTTGTTGTTTAGCGATCATTGATTTTTTAGCCACTTAATTAGCCTCCTTTATAATTAGAGATTACTTTTGAAATGGCATACCGAATTGTGATAACAATTCACGAGCTTCCTCGTCAGTGTTAGCAGTTGTAACGATAACGATATCCATTCCTCGTACTTTACTTACTTTGTCATAATCGATTTCAGGGAAAATTAATTGTTCCTTAACACCTAAAGTGTAATTCCCACGACCGTCGAATGCTTTTTTAGAGATACCTCGGAAGTCACGTACACGTGGTAATGAAACTGAGATTAATTTATCAAAGAATTCATACATTCTTTCTCCACGTAATGTAACTTTTGCACCGATAGGCATTCCTTCACGAAGACGGAAAGTCGCAATTGATTTTTTAGCTTTAGTTACTAATGGTTTTTGACCAGTGATTGTTTGAAGTTCTTCAACAGCAGAATCTAAAACTTTAGAGTTTTGAACTGCATCACCGATACCCATGTTTACAACTATTTTTTCGATTTTTGGTACTTGCATAACTGAATCATAGTTAAATTTCTTAACTAACTCAGTAGAAATTTCATTATTAAACTTTTCTTTTAAACGTGTCAAAGTGGATCCTCCTTTCACTTAATAATTATTCTTGTGATGATTTAATTTCTTCGCCAGATTTTTTAGCGATACGAACTTTTTTACCATCTACTACTTTAAATCCAACACGAGTTGGTTCATTTGTCTTAGGATCAAGTAATTGAACGTTTGATACGTGGATAGTACCTTCTGTTTCTAAGATACCACCTTCTGGATTGAACTGAGTTGGTTTTTGGTGTTTTTTAATAATGTTGACACCTTCTACAACTACGCGTTCTTTCTTAGGTAATGCTTCTAAAACTTTACCAGTTTTACCTTTATCTTTACCTGAGATAACGATTACGTTGTCACCTTTACGTACGTGCATGTGTAGGCACCTCCTTAGGAATTTTGTTTTTTATCATTATAGATTAAAGTACCTCTGGCGCTAGAGAAACGATCTTCATGAAGTTACCTTCACGTAATTCGCGCGCTACAGGACCGAATATACGTGTACCACGTGGACCTTTGTCATCACGGATGATTACACATGCATTTTCGTCAAATTTGATGTAAGAGCCATCTTCACGACGTACACCTGATTTAGTACGTACAACAACAGCTTTAACAACTTCACCTTTTTTAACAACGCCACCTGGTGTAGCATTTTTAACAGTAACGACGATAACATCACCAATGTTAGCTGTCTTACGACCAGATCCGCCTAAAACTTTGATTGTTAATACTTCACGAGCACCAGAGTTATCTGCTACTTTTAAGCGTGTTTCTTGTTGGATCATCTTTGTTTGACCTCCCTTATCTTTATACTTCTATTAAATAATTACTGATTCTTCAACAATTTCAACTAGACGGAAACGCTTAGTTGATGATAAAGGACGTGTTTCTGCAATCTTAACGATATCGCCCATTTTTGCTGAATTATTTTCATCATGAGTTTTATATTTTTTTGAATATTTTACACGTTTACCATATAATTTATGAGTTTTGTAAGTTTCTACAACTACTGTAATAGTTTTATCCATTTTATCTGAAACTACTTTACCAACGTAAACTTTGCGGTCATTTCTTTCACTCACAGTAATGAACCTCCTCTACTTGATTATTTATTATCTGCTGCTTTCTCTTCTTCGATTTCTCTTTCGCGAACGATTGTTTTAAGACGAGCAATCGTTTTTCTAACTTTTCGAATGTTAGCAGTCTCTTCAAGTTGACCAGTTGCTAACTGAAAGCGTAAGTTGAATAATTGTTCTTTAGCTTCTTTGATTTCTTTTTCAAGTTCAGTAGTGGTTAAATTTCTGATATCCTTAGCTTTCATTTGTGTCACCACCCAATTCTTCACGTTTTACAAACTTAGATTTAACTGGAAGTTTGTGTGCAGCAAGACGTAATGCTTCGCGGGCTACTTCTTCTTGAACACCTGCGATCTCGAACAAGATACGTCCTGGTTTTACTACTGCTACCCAACCTTCAACTGCACCTTTACCTGAACCCATACGTACTTCTAAAGGTTTTTTAGTATATGGTGTATGTGGGAATATTTTGATCCATACTTTTCCGCCACGTTTCATATAACGTGTCATTGCGATACGAGCTGATTCTATTTGACGAGATGTAATCCAAGCTGCTGTTTGTGCTTGTAAACCATACTCACCAAATGTTACTTCATTTCCGCCTTTTGAACGACCAGTTGTTTTAGGACGATGTTGACGACGGAATTTAACACGCTTTGGTAATAACATTATTATTTTCCTCCTTCACTAGACTTCTTTGTAGGAAGAACTTCTCCACGGTAGATCCATACTTTTACACCTAATTTACCGTAAGTAGTATCGGCTTCTTCATGTGCGAAATCAATATCTGCACGTAGTGTATGAAGTGGAACAGTTCCTTCTGAATATTGTTCTGCACGAGCGATATCTGCGCCACCTAAACGACCAGATACTTGTGTTTTGATACCTTTAGCTCCCAATTTCATTGCGCGTTGGATAGCTTGTTTTTGAGCACGACGGAAAGAAACACGGTTTTCTAATTGACGAGCAATGTTACTTGCTACCAATGTTGCATCTAAATCAACTTTTTTGATTTCGATAACGTTAATGTGTACTTTTTTGTTAGTCAATGCGTTTAATTTGTTACGTAATTTTTCTATTTCAGAACCGCCTTTACCAATAACCATACCTGGCTTACCAGTGTGGATTGCAATGTTGATGCGGTTTGCTGCACGTTCAATTTCAACACTTGAAACTGAAGCTTCTTTTAATGCTTCTGCTATATATTTACGAACTTTTAAGTCTTCATGTAAAAGTGTTGCGAAGTCTTTACCTGCGTACCACTTTGCTTCCCAGTCACGAATTACACCGACACGAAGTCCGATTGGATTAATTTTTTGACCCACTATATTCCCTCCTTAATGATTTAGTTAATTATGCTTCTTTAACTTCTTCTTTAGATTCTTTTTCGCCAACTACTAGTGTAATGTGGCTAGTACGTTTGTTAATCGCACTTGCACGACCTTGTGCACGTGGACGGAAACGTTTTAATGTAGGTCCTTCATTAGCGTAAGCTTCTTTTATAACTAATGTGTCAGGATTTAAATCATAATTATGTTCTGCATTTGCTAATGCTGACATTAATAATTTTTCAACTACAGGTGATGTTGCTTTGTTAGTTAATTTTAAGATGGCAATCGCATCTGCCACTTCTTTACCTCTAATAAGATCTAAAACTAATCTCACTTTACGAGGTGCGATTCTTATTGTTCTAGCAACCGCTTTTGCTTCCATTGTGACTTCCTCCTCTTTTTAGAAATTAGCGTTTAGTCTTCTTGTCGTCTGCAGCATGACCTTTATAAGTACGTGTCGGTGCAAACTCTCCTAATTTATGTCCAACCATATCTTCAGTAATGAAAACTGGAACATGTTTACGGCCATCATATACTGCTATTGTATGTCCGATAAAGTTAGGAAATACTGTTGAACGACGAGACCATGTTTTAATAACTGATTTTTTTTCACCTTCGTTTTGAGATTCAACTTTTTTCATTAAATGATCATCAACGAAAGGTCCTTTTTTAAGACTTCTAGCCATTATGGCGCCTCCCTTCTTATTTATAGCGCGCGGCATCTAAGCCGCACACGTAAATAAGGTATTATTATTTTTTCTTACGACCACGAACGATAAATTTAGATGAACGTTGGCTTTGTTTACGAGTTTTCTTACCAAGTGTTGGTTTGCCCCATGGAGACATTGGTGATTTAAGACCGATTGGTGTACGACCTTCACCACCACCGTGTGGGTGATCGTTAGGGTTCATTACAGAACCACGAACTGTAGGACGTTTACCCATCCATCTAGAACGACCAGCTTTACCAATTGTGATTAATTCGTGTTGTTCATTACCAACTTGACCGATTGTAGCACGGCAAGTAGCTAAGATCATACGAACTTCACCTGATTTAAGACGAACTAATACGTATTTACCTTCTTTACCAAGTACTTGAGCACTTGTACCAGCAGAACGAACTAATTGTCCACCTTTACCTGGTTTTAATTCGATATTGTGAATTGTAGTACCAACTGGAATATCAGTTAGAGCTAATGCATTACCAACTTTGATATCTGCATCTGAACCATTGAAAATTTGTTGTCCTACTTTTAAGCCTTTAGGAGCAATGATATATTTTTTTTCGCCATCTGCATATACAACTAATGCAATATTAGCTGAGCGGTTTGGATCATATTCTATAGTTGCTACTTTAGCTGGAATTCCATCTTTGTTACGTTTGAAATCAATTACACGGTATTGACGTTTATGACCGCCACCTCTGTGACGAACTGTCAATTTACCTTGGTTGTTACGTCCCGCTTTTCTCGGAAGCGGTTGTAATAGTGACTTTTCAGGAGTCGTTGATGTAATCTCAGCGAAATCTGAAGATGTCATATTACGACGACCATTTGTAATTGGCTTATACTTTTTAAGAGCCATTGTCGTTTTACCTCCTTAGTGGTAATTGTTTTAGTTAAATAGGTCTATTGAAGAACCTTCTTTTAGAGTTACGATTGCTTTACGACGTTTGTTAGTGAAACCACTGTGACGACCAACACGTTTAGCTTTCGCTTTAACGTTCATGATATTTACAGTGTCTACTTTTACGTCGAAAATTTCTTCGATTGCGATTTTCACTTGTGTTTTATTAGCACGTGTATCTACATCAAATGTGTGTTTATTTAAAGCCATACCTGATGAAGATTTTTCTGTGATTACGGGGCGCTTAATAACATCTCTTGCTTCCATTATGCGAGCACCTCCTCTACTTTATCCACTGCTGCTTTAGTTATTACGACTTTACTAGAATCTAAGATATCTAATACATTTAAACTGTGTGCGTCAATAACTTTAACACCTGGAATGTTACGAGCTGATAATTCAACATTGCTTTCAACTTTATCAACGATGAATAATACTTTTTTAGAAAGTTCTAAATTGCTCATTACATTTTTAAATTCTTTTGTTTTAGGAGTTTCAAAATTGAAAGCTTCTAAAACTGCTAATTCGTTATCACTTACTTTAGCTGATAATGCTGAACGTAATGCTAAACGACGCATTTTCTTAGGCATTTTGTAAGAATAACTTCTTGGTGTAGGACCGAATACGATACCACCACCACGCCATTGTGGCGCACGGATTGTACCTTGACGAGCACGACCTGTACCTTTTTGTTTCCAAGGTTTACGTCCACCACCACGAACTGCTGAACGATTTTTAACTGCATGAGTACCTTGGCGTAATGAAGCACGTTGTAAGTTGACTGCTTCAAATAAAACGTGTTGGTTTGGTTCGATACCAAATACACTTTCATTTAATTCGATAGTTCCTGATTTTGAACCATCTACTTTTAATACATCAATATTAGCCATAATGTTGTTTCCTCCTTTCACATTAATAATTATTTATTACCTTGTTTTATTGAAGTTGTAAGTTTTACTAAACCTTTTTTAGGGCCTGGTACGTTACCTTTAACTAAAATTACGTTATGTTCTGCATCAACTTTAACTACTTCTAAGTTTTGCATTGTAACTGTATTTCCACCCATGCGGCCTGGTAATTCTTTACCTTTAAATACTTTAGAAGCATCTGAAGCCATACCCATTGAACCAGAACCTCTATGGTAACGAGAACCGTGACTCATTGGTCCACGAGAGAAACCGTGACGTTTAATTGAGCCTTGGAAACCTTTACCTTTAGAAACGCCTGTTGCATCAATAATGTCTCCTGCTTGGAAAGTATCTACAGTGACTTCTTGACCTGCCTCGTATGCTGAAACGTCAACGTTTCTGAATTCACGAGTGAAGCGCTTAGGTGCTGAGCCTGCTTTTTTAGCATGTCCTTCAGCAGCTTTAGTTGCATATTTATTAGATTTACGATCTTTTTTATATGCTTTTTTGTCTTCAAAACCGATTTGAACAGCGTTGTAGCCGTCTACTTCTTCAGTTTTAGTTTGTAATACTACGTTTTGACTAGCTTCTACTACAGTTACCGGTATTAATTCACCGTTTTCTGCGAATACTTGAGTCATTCCAATTTTTCTTCCTAAGATTCCTTTGGTCATCGAAAGTCGCACCTCCTGTTATTTTAATGAATTATAATTTGATTTCGATGTCTACACCAGATGGTAAGTTTAAGCCCATAAGAGCATCAACTGTTTTAGGTGTAGGGTTAAGAATGTCGATTAAACGTTTATGCGTACGTTGTTCGAATTGTTCACGTGAGTCTTTATATTTATGAACGGCACGGATTACAGTATAAATTGATTTCTCAGTTGGTAATGGAATCGGGCCAGACACTTGTGCTCCTGAACGTTTAGCTGTTTCAACAATTTTCTCTGCTGATTGATCAATCATGCGGTGATCATACGCTTTTAAACGGATACGAATTTTTTGTTTTGCCATAATTTTCCCTCCTTGTTCGTCTACTTTATAGTGATAGACTTCTCCACGAAAACTCTCTTACACATCGCCATGGCAAAGCGGCCTGGTGTGTCAGTAACCTCTCGCTTCATCGCTTTTTAAAGTCCAACATTAGATATGATACATGATTATTGACTATTTAGCAATAGATAATCAAATATTTTTTCTAAATCCATCTAACACATACCAAAGTATTATAACGAATATTACTTCTCATTTCAATAGATAATATTTAATTAGATAATTTGTAATCTAAATGTTATAATATAACAAGCAATTTTTAACAGGTGGTGAAATCATGAAAAGAGGAATTAAGTCTGTGTTACTTGTTCTTTCTATTATATTAGTGATATCTGAATTTTTATTAGCAACACCATTTCTAGGTGGTGGCATTGTACTTTCAACAGGCTATAATGCTTTAGTACTTAATGGTACATTATATTTTATTGCTACTCTCATTCTATTAATAGATAACCAGAACTCTGTAAAAGTCATTTTTGTCATTCCACTTATAGGGTTAATAGCTAGTTTTGTTGCAATCATTCCAATTATTGGTTGGTTACTACATATTGTAATGGTCGTTCTAATGATTATATTCTTATTTACTATTATAATAGCGCCAGTATATGTACCATCTAAATATTACAAGACGACATATAAAAGTTAATCTCTATATATAAAACAAAACGCCACGTGAAATCACGTGGCGTTTTGTTATTTAAGCATGTACAAATACGAAGTATGCGATGAACACAAAGAATAAACCATACATTATAGGATGAATTTCTTTATGTCTCTTTGCTACTATCATTGTAATAGGATAGAAAATAAATCCACATGCAATACCTGTAGCTATTGAATATGTTAATGGCATCATGATCATTGTTAAGAAAGCTGGAACTGCTATCTCAAATTTTTGCCAATCAATTTTGCCTAAGTTACTTACCATAAGAACACCAACGATAACTAACGCTGGTGCCGTTACTGCACTTGTAACGACTCCCATTAAAGGTGAGAACAATAAAGCTGCTAAGAAACACATACCTGTTACAACACTCGCAAAACCAGTTCTTGCACCTACTGCTACACCTGCACTTGATTCAATATAACTCGTTGTAGTAGAAGTACCAAATATAGCACCTACTATTGTAGCTAATGAATCTGCGAATAATGCTTTCCCAGCTCTAGGTAATTTATTATCTTTCATTAATCCAGCTTGGTTTGCAACTGCAACCAATGTACCTGCTGTATCAAAGAAGTCTATAAATAAGAATGTTAAAACGACAATTAAGAATTGTACATTAAATATTGTTGATAAATCACCAAACGCTTCGAAAGCTGCTCCAAATGTTGGCGCTACACTCGGCATTTTTCCTACAACACTATAAGGCATTGCGATTAATCCTGTAATTAAACCTGCTACAGCTGTTAATACCATACCTATAAATATTGCACCTGGTAATTTTTTAGCCATCAATATAATTGTAATAATAATACCAAATACTGCGAGTAATACTTCAGGGTTATGTATAGACCCTAGTGTAACTAACGTAGATTCTTCTTTTTTAACGATTCCCGCTCCTTGCAATCCTACAAAAGTAATAAATAATCCAATACCCGCTGATACAGCCATTTTTAATTCAAATGGTATTGCATTTATAATAACTTCCCGTAAACCACTCATCGTTAATAGTGCAAATATCAATCCTGAGAATAACACACCTGTTAAACCAGTTTGCCATGGAATGCCCATTGTTAATACTACTGTAAAGGCAAAAAATGCATTTAATCCCATACCCGGTGCCAAAGCTATCGGATATTTGGCGATAATACCCATGAATAAACAACCGACTAACGCCGCTAAAGCAGTAGCAACAAATACTGCCCCTTGATCCATTCTCATTGAATCAGGCACATTTTCTACACTTGCTAAACTTAACATAGATGGGTTAACGGCTAATATATAGGCCATAGACAGGAATGTTGTTAAACCACCCAATATCTCTCTTTTATAATTAGTTCCCAATTCATCAAACTTAAAGTAACGTTTCATAGTAAGACTCCTTTTTTAATTTCAACACTGTACATTGTATTACTCAGCACATTAAAAATCAATACTATCACGAACATTTAATAAAGTTATTTTATTTTCGTTCGTGTTATTGACACATACCTTTATTGCAGTGCTGTGATTTCAAGCGAACTATGATCACTATGTAACAAAAAGCACCAGTACTTTCAACTTAAGTACTAGCGCTTTTATGATGTTATAATTTCAAATCTTTTAACGCATCTTTAAATGGATTGTTTTCTACTTCATCATTCTTCATATATTGTTTCATTTCTTTTTTGCCTATCTTACCAGTTTTTCTGTTTTTAAGTCTTTCATCCATATGTTCTTGTGTTTCCGTATGACCACATACACAACGGTAAGTTGCTTTTTTACCTGTACCATATAGCGTTAATTTTTTCTTACAATTTGGACATCTAGCGTTTGTTTGTCTTTGTTGGTTCTTTTTAGTCTTACAAGTAGGATCCTGACATACAAGCATTTGACCATTTTTAGTTTTGACTTTAAGCATGAATTTACCACAAGTTGGGCACTCAGTTGTCGTTATATTATCATGTTTGAATTTGTCTTCGCTATTTTTAATGTCTGCAATGATTTCTCTCGTAAAGTCTCTCATCTCTTTCATGAACGTTCCTTTAGAATACTGTCCTTTTTCAATTTGGTTTAATTTCATTTCCCAATTTGCTGTAAGTTCAGGAGAAGTTAGTTGCTCAGGTGCTAAATTCAATAACTGCTTACCTTTAGGTGTAATTTTAATTTTACCTTGAATCGCTTCTATCACATTAGAACTATATAACTTTTCAATGATATCCGCTCTTGTTGCTACAGTACCAATTCCACCTGTTTCATTTAATGTTTGTGCCATTTTTTTATCTTTAAGCTTAAAGAACAATTGTGGTGATTCCATCGCTTTAAGCAACGTTCCTTCATTAAAGTATGCAGGTGGTTCTGTATCTTTAGTAGAAATGTTTACTTTTTGTATTTTTAGTTGTTGTTGTTCTTTGAAAGGTAATTCTTTAACAATCGCTTTTTCTTGATGAATAGCTTTAAACCCTAATTCAGTTGCTACTTCTTGAACAAGTTTAAACTTCTCACCTTCACATGTTAATTCTACAGTTGTTTCTTCATATTGATATGGTGGTAATAACACTTCTAAAAATCTTTCGGCTACAATCATATAAATTTTTTCTTCTCTTGGTGATAATTGATTCATGTTAGGTCTTACTTCAGTTGGAACAATTGCATGGTGATCTGACACCTTATTATTATCTATGAAATGCTTACCTGCTTTAATTTGTTGTTTTAGTAATGGAACTGCATATGATTTTAGTGATGTTGCACTTAGTGAAGAAACTCTTTCTTTTAATGAAGAAACCATATCATCCGTAAGATAATTTGAATCTGTTCTCGGATACGTTAATACTTTATGTTGTTCATATAATGACTGCATTGTATTTAACGTTTCTTTCGCACTCATTTTATAACGTTGATATGCAGTTTGCTGTAGACTTGTTAAGTCATATAACTTCTGTGGGTACTTCGTTTTCTTTTTCTTGTAAACTTTATGAATCGTTCCAATATTATTCTGAACTTTTTCTTTAATTTGTTCTATTAATTCTGAATCAAAAGTTTTATCTCCATTTTGATGAATCCAATTAAATTTGTAACCATCTATATCGATATTCATTTGATAGTATTCTTTCGGTTTAAACGATTGTATTTCATTTTGTCTCATTTGTACTAGATTCAATGTTGGTGTTTGAACTCTACCACATGACAATTGCGCGTCATATTTCGTCGTTAAAGCTCTCGTCGCATTGATACCAACAATCCAGTCTGCTTCACTTCTACATAGTGCAGCTTGATACAAATTGTTATATGCTTCTCCAGGCTTTAAATTTTGAAAACCTGTTTTAATTGCTTTCTCAGTAACCGAACTGATCCATAAACGTTTTAAAGGCTTTTTAACTTTAGCTCGCTCGATAATTAATCTTGCTACAAGCTCTCCTTCTCTACCGGCATCTGTCGCAATGATAATCGAGTTCACATCATCTCGCTTCATTAAATGTTGAACTGTATTAAATTGACTTCTCGTCTTCTTAATAACGACATGTTTCATATATTCCGGTATGATCGGCAATACATTTAAATTCCATTCTTTGAACTTTTTATCATATTCTTCTGGTGTGGCATTTGTTACAAGATGTCCTAATGCCCATGTTACGATATATTGTTTATTCTCAAAATAACCTTTCTTCTGATCATGAACACCTAATGCTTTGGCTATGTCACGACCGACTGAAGGTTTTTCCGCAAGAACTAATGCTTTCATATTATTTCACCCATTCTTTTTTACATTCGTATCATTATAACACGAATAAATACTGTTCTAAAGTTATCAAAAACTTTTATAAAGTTTCATTAAATTGTATAATAGAATATAATAATCGATGAATATTAAAGGAGTGACTGTCATGCAAATACTGCCACTTAAGCAAATCGAGCCTATAGCCTCTTATTTATACGAAAAAAATCTTCAAAACAGTAACTATGTCGAGTATATACCTACAACATTAGAAGATATAAAGTCAGCATTAATGAATAAATTTAATGACCAATCTTTCTATTACATTGAAGACGACAATCATATTATTGGTATTTTAGGATTCGAAAAAATTGATGCTGAGTCTGTCAATGTATGGGGACCAATCGTAAATAATACAAGTGAAGAATATTTAACTGCTTTAAAAGAAACATGGGACACGTTATTAAATAATCATCCTGACATTAAATATTGTCATATATCACTACATAAAGATCATATTTTGAATAATAGTAAACTAAAAAGACTGCATGCTGGATATGTCGAAACACAGTACACATTAGAAATTCAACAACCACCACTTCCTATAGATCAACAACATCAAATGACGCCTTTTAGTAAACCATATTACTATTCATTTGATAAGTTACATTCAAATAGTTTTAAACATAGTGACATTAGTTCAGATGATATCATTCAATCTCTTGGAGAAAATCATGCTTTATATTTATATATAGCTGAAGGGCTCGTTAAAGGATATATCTACCTATCTATAGATACACCTAAAAAATTAGCAACTATACCTAACTTAGCCTCTCACCATGATTATAGAAAACAAGGCATCGCTTTTCAGATGATACACTTTGCAACCACGAAAGCATTTAATCATGATGATGTAGAAACAGTGAGAATTTATGTCGATAGTAAAAAGCATGAACAAATACAGTTACTTTATGAAAAAGTCGGCTTCAAAATTGTTAATGAGACGCACCACTTCAAATATGTAAGAACTTTTTAAACAGTACACATGTACTGTTTTTTTGTTGTAAAATTACGTTTATTTACATATACTTTGAGCTATATGGTTTACAACTAATTTGTTTCACACGTATAATACACGGGTACTGTTTAAAATACAAATAAATAAAGAAAGCGAGTCGTGTGTATGGAATATCTTATAGCTCTGCTACCAGCATTGTTCTGGGGGAGCGTAGTATTAATCAATGTAAAAGTTGGTGGAGGTCCTTATAACCAAATATTAGGTACAACTATCGGCGCATTCATCATTGGATTATGCCTATTTGTCTTCGGTGATGTTCACTTCACATCAACTACAATCATCATCGGTATGGTTTCTGGTGCTTTCTGGGCATTAGGACAAGGATTTCAACTTAGAAGTGTTGAATTAGTCGGCGTTTCAATTACAATGCCTATTTCAACAGGTCTACAATTACTTGGAACAACATTATTTAGTGCTGCATTCTTAGGAGAATGGTCTACTGGTACTCAAGTAGCACTTGGATTATCTGGTTTAGCATTATTAATAATCGGTGTTATCTTTACTTCTGTACAGAAAAAAGGTGCTGGAAATAGTGGTAATACTAAGAAACTTGCTAAAGCCATTCCACTTTTACTTCTATCAACAGTTGGTTATGTTGTATATGTCGTAATCGGTCAAGTCTTCGGAGTTGAAGGATGGGATGCCCTATTCCCTCAATCAATAGGTATGGTAATTGGTGGTATTGTTTTATCATTCAAACATAAACCTACAGTGAAATATACGACATTTAACTTATTACCAGGTATCGTATGGGCATTAGGTAATATGTTCTTATTCATTTCACAGCCAAAAGTTGGTGTCGGAACAAGTTTCTCATTCTCTCAAATGTTAGTAATCGTATCTACATTAGGTGGAATTTACTTATTAGGAGAACAAAAATCAAAACGTCAGATGACATTTATCTGGATAGGTATCGTGTTAATTATATTAGCAGCATTCATTATTGGTGCAGCTAAAGGTTAGATTCAATTAAAAATATAGGAGTGTTTAATATGTATGAAGATTTAAAAGATAAAGTTGTTATAATCACTGGTGGTAACAGTGGTATTGGTAAAGCAACTTCTGAACGTTTTGGTAAAGAAGGTTCTAAAGTTGTGATTGGTTATCTTGATCACGTTGAAGAAGCTGAAAAAGTTGTTCAAACTATTAAAGATGCTGGTTCAGATGCAATCGCAATTAAAGCAGACGTATCAATAGAAGAAGACATCAAGAACTTAATCCAACAAACACATGAAAAATTCGGACGTATTGATGTTCTAATCAATAACGCAGGTTTCGAGAAACCAATCCCAACTCATGAAATGAGCTTAGCAGAATGGTCTAAAGTAATTGATATCAACTTAACTGGTGCATTCATCGGAAGTAGAGAAGTTATTAATTATTACTTAGAACATGACATTAAAGGTCAAATCATCAATACTGCAAGTGTCCATGACGTTATACCATGGCCAAACTACGTCAATTATGCTGCAAGTAAAGGCGGATTAAAATTGATGATGGAAACAATGTCTATGGAATATGGTAAAAATGGTATTAGAATCAATAACATTTCTCCAGGTGCAATTGTTACAGAACATACACGCGAAAAATTCTCAGACCCAGCAACTAGAGAAGAAACGTTAGAAATGATTCCATTAAATGAAATTGGTGAAGCGGATCAAGTAGCTAATATCAATGTATTCCTAGCTTCAGAACAAGCAAGTTACATTCACGGTACAACACTTTATGTTGACGGCGGAATGACAAACTACCCTGCATTTATGGGCGGTAAAGGTTAATATTATAAATTAGCAAAAATAAAAGAGCGCAAATTCTTATTTCCAAAGAATTTGCGCTCTTTTTAATTTATCTTTTGAGTCTTCGTGCGATTTGGCCGTGAATTTATCATGTCAGGTTCCACTTGATAAATAGAGACCGTGAATTTATCATGTTAGGATTCACTTGATAAATAGAACCCTTGAATTTATCATGTCAGGCTCCACTTGATAAATAGCAAAAAATCTCTTCACTAGGCGATAACCTAATGAAGAGATCATTTATTTTAGTATCGGTATTTATGTCCCAAGCTCTTTCTAATTTAAACAAAGAAAAATTGATACACATATAATATGACGATAGAAATGACAATACTAAGATTCGTTGCCATTCCCACTATTGGCAGTGTCTTATATTTAAATGTAATGGCATAGGATAATACAGAAACACCTATAGGCAATAACCAACCAATTAATAATGTTGTTTTAATCATTGGATCATCTACTGGTAAAAAGAAATGAACGAGTATACCCATTAATAACCCAAAACCATAATGAAATAATAAATATTTAACAACGATTGGTAAGTATGCTTTTTCTATTTTAAAATTCAAAAATAGTCCGAGTAATATCATAGAAAGAGGCATATTTGCATTAGCGATTACTTCAAAGAAATCTATAGCTTTTCCTGGTATTTTAATACTCATTATATTTAATACAAACATCAACATATATGTCATAAGTGGAACTGTTTTTAATAAATTTAAGCCCATTCGTTTGAAGTCAAATTGATCTCCACCATCATTGAAATAACTTCCTACAAAGTATGTTACACCGAACATAATAATTGCAGTACCTATATCTAACATACCGAAATATAACAATCCATTTTCTGGCCAAATTTGCGCTACCAGTGGATATGCAAATAATCCAATGTTTACAGATGCTGCCATCATACCGACAGTACCTCGTATTTGATTATTATAATTTTTCTTAAATAACCAAATAATTAAAAGTTTCGCGGTAATTCCATATATAAGCATCAAAATAGGCAACCAACCTAAAGATAAATCTAAATCTGATCCATTTAAGTTTACTATTACTAATGAAGGCAAAGTAACATTTAACACAAGTGTTGCAAGTACATTACCATCAGAAGCTTTAAAGAATTTCAGCTTCTTTAGTACGTAACCTAAAGCAATTAATAGTATAATCATTATAAATTTTTCTGTCACTTTATCACTTCTCTCGTTAGACTCACATTTATATATATTAACAACTGTTTATATTCTATGCACACTTTTTGTTTGAAATATTAAGGAAATATACTAAAATGAGTTTAGTTATACTTAATAACATCTTCGAAGTCTACATCAATGACTTTGACTAATTCTTGTGGATTCACTTCTATTTGGTAACCTCGTTTACCTGCACTCACAATAAATGATGATAATGATTGAGCGGTTGTATCAATAATCGTTCGAAATGTTTTTTTCATACCTACGGGTGAACATCCACCTCTCACATAACCCGTTACTTTTGTAAGCTGGTCAAGAGGTAATAGTTCGAGTTTTTTCTGGCCAACAGCTTTACTGGCCTTTTTCATATCTAAATGTTCAACGACAGGTATAACAAAAACAAAGTATTCATTTTTACCATTCATCAATACGAGTGTTTTATATACTTGGTTTTCTGGTTTTTGAATAAATTGAGCTACTTGATGTCCATCTATATAATCTTTTCCTATGCTATATTCATGAGTATGATAAAATATATTATATTGATCGAGGATGCGCATTGCATTGGTTTTTACTTTTTTCAATTTATCACCTACTTCAAGATAAAGTTAATTTAAAAGGAGTGTTTAAAATGGATTTAAACCAACAACTTTCAGAACTGAAATATGATTATGTACGTATACAAAATGATCTAGAAAAAAGAGAGTCTACTGGTCATGCAACTGATTTATTAGAAAAACAACTTGTTCAAATTGAAGAAGAAATCAGCAAAGTACGCTCTCAACTCAATCAAGATTAACGAAAGGAAAACACTATGTTAATTCTCATACTTTTATTATTTACCCTTATTTATCTTATTATAAGTTATTTAAGTATATTTCAACTACATACAATGCTTACTCAAGCTTTAAGATTCATAATGGGTTTGATGCTAATCGTCTTTCTTGGAAGTATCGTCATTGGATTCGCTACTCAAATTTGGTGGATTTTAGCGGTTCTTGTTTGTTTAGTCATCAATATAGAAATCACAGCATTTAAATACCGAATTAAAGATAAGAAAGCCGTCAAACTCTTAAATTATATGACAATATTTATACTCGTTATTTATGTCATATTACTATTTATCACTTTTTAACAAGACAAAATCGTATGACTCAGTCATGCGATTTTTTTATTTGTATAAATGAGCAAGATTTTGTAATCTTTTAGCACCTTCTGCTAACTCTGAATCGCTCAGTGCTAATGAAATTCTTACATAATTTTTGCCATTATCACCAAATGGGATACCAGGTGCTACTAAAATGGACTGCTCTTGCAATAAATATTCGACAAACGCTTCTCCATCATATTGAGCAGGCGTCTGTAACCATAAGAAAATACCACCTTTCATCGGTTCAAAAGGAATATCCACTTCTCTTAAAGCAGCTTCAAAGTGATTTCTTCTATTTTTGAATATTTCATTTTGTTCAACAAGAAAATCATCACATTCATTTAAAGCGACAGTACTCGCATCTTGCAAAGCCCCAAACATACCAGCATGCGTATGTGTTTGATACTTTTTCAAAGCAGCTATCATATCTTTATTCCCTACAGCAAAACCAACTCTATAGCCTGACATGTTATACCCTTTAGAAAGTGAGAATATTTCTATAGCTGTATCTTTCGCACCTTCAGACTGGAGTATGCTTGGATTCTTCTTATCAAAGCCAAAAGCACTGTATGCAAAGTCATGTACGATATTTGTTTTACTATTCTTGAACTTGTTTATAGTATCATCAAAAAATTGCTCACTTGCAACAGAACCAGTCGGGTTATTCGGATACGTTAAATAAATCAGTTTCGTCTTATCTAAAATTTCATGATCTATGTCATCCCAGTTAGGTAAATAATGATTTTCTGAAGTGAGTTCTAAAGAATATGGATGAGCTCGAGCAAGTAATACCCCCGCTAAATAATCTGTGTATCCAGGGTTAGGTAATAATACATAATCATCAGGTTCAACGACGCAAATAGGTAAAGCAACTAAACCATTTTTCGTACCAAATAATATACAAACTTCTTCTTCCTGATCTAATTCCACGTCATATTGCCTTTTATAAAAATCTACTATAGCCTTTTTAAAAGATTCTTTACCATGAAAAGCACCATACTTTTGATTTTCAGGCTTTTGAACTGCATGCTTAAATTCATCGACGATAACTTTAGGTGTTTCACCATCTGGTATACCCACTGCCATATTAATAAGGGGTAGTGAACCATGTTCAACCTTACGCCCCATCATCTTTCCAAAGTAACTATCTGGTATTTCTGATAATAGTTTTGATATCGGCACAATAACGACTCCTCAAAATAAAATTTCATCTAGCTAAAATTATATATGCATATATTCTATCAAAGTATGAAGTACACACAAGTATTTTCTTATTACATCACTAAGAAATAAAAGTGCAAAATTGATTCTTATTACATTATTTAGTGTTGATATTAGAAGTTACATATACATTTACTACCTTATTCTAAATGAAATATACTCTAATAAAAATATAAAAACCTTCCAATCCGAAGGTTCACACCACCGGATTGGAAGGTTTAATTGAGAAAGGATTGTCTATCCTATACTTCATTACAACTTAGTCTATTTGTTCTTTAGGACTTTTAAATATTTTCTTTTTGAATTTCATTATAATTTCATAAGTAATTGGTACGACTAGTAAAGTGAGTATAGTAGATGATACTAATCCACCTATTACTGTAATGGCTAATGCTTTAGAGATTAATACTGAACTGCCTCCACCAAATAACAGTGGCACTAATGCTCCAATTGTCGCTAACGCTGTCATAAGAATAGGTCTTAAACGTGTACCCGCTGCTTCTATTAATGCTTCTCTTGTCGACATGCCTGCTTGTTCCATATTAATTACTCTATCAATTAATACAATAGCATTTGTCACAACTATACCGATAAGCATCAACATACCGATCATACTTGGTACTGAAATCGTTTCTTGTGTAACTAACAATCCAGCGATAACACCAATGATAGATACTGGTAATGAGAATAATATTGAAAATGGTGCTAATCCACCTTTAAATGTTAATACGATAACTAAATATACTATAAGTATTGCTGCTGCCATTGCTAATACTAACTGTTCGATTGCTTCATTTATATCATCATTTGTACCCCCAACATTTAAATCTACGCCAGCGGGAGTATCCACTTTAGATACTTTTTGATTTACATCAGTTGTCACTTTTGCAACATCGTCAGCAGTAATTTTGGCGTCTACTGATACTGAGATTTTATCATTCTCTCTCGTAATCGTATCTGGAGAAGTTGTTTTCTCTAATGTAGCAATATCACTTAATTTAACATCTTTACCTAGCGGTGAAGTGATTTTTGTATTTTCCAATTTATCTTCTGACCAATCTGTCTCTTCTTTCTTAGTCAGTTTTACATCGATTGATTTACCATCATCATTTAATTTAGTGACTACTTTATTTTGAGTTGTTTGGTTAAGCGTCATAGCGATTTGTCCGGCTGATAGACCTAGTTTACTCGCTTTGTTTTGATCTACTTTTACATCGAACTGCTCATATGACTCAGAAAGGTTTGAACTAACGTTTTCAACACCTTTAACTTTCTTCATTTCTTTTTCAACGTCTTTAACAGTACCTTCTATGGCATCTGTTGTTGGTCCAGATACTTTCACAGAAACTTCATTAGCTGTTCCACCTGTTGAGAAGTCTTGTTGTTTCCACTCACCTTTATGGTTAAATGCGCCTATATGATCCATTACATCTTTACCAACATTATCCCAATCAGGTGTGTCTTTATCATATTTCACCATTAAAGCCATATCATTTTTAGCTGATGGATTGAATGGATTTTCTCCACCTACACTATATTGTACAAATTCTACGTTTTTATCTTTTGATAAATATTTCTCAGCTTGTTCTCCATTTTTAACTACTTGTTCTTCTTTTTCACCTGGAGATGGTTTATATGTGAGGGCTAACATCTTGTCTTCGCCTGTATCAATAAATGATTTACCAATATAAGGCGTAAATACAAGTGCAATACTTGCAACTACAAGTACTAAACTTAATAAAATAACTACCCATTTATGGTTTAAATTCCATTTCAAAATGCCTTTATATTTATGAGCTAACCAATGTCCTTTTTCCTTCTTAGCCTTTTTAATGCCGTTTTTAAAGAACATGTGGGATAACACTGGAACGATTGTTAACGCGATAAGCAATGAAGCTAATAAACTAAATGCAACTGCTAAAGCGAACGGTCTAAACATTTCTCCAATTTGTCCTGTTACAAATGCTAATGGTAAGAACACGACAATTGTAACAATCGTTGAAGACATGATTGGAATAAACATCTCTTTTGTTGCACTTGTGATGAGCTTGCTGCCTTTAAGTGTCTCACCTTTATCTGTCATTCTTCGATAAATATTTTCAATAACAACAATAGAATCATCAATAACACGTCCAATTGCGACTGTTAATGCTCCTAACGTTAAGATATTTAAGGATACATCCATTGCTTTTAATCCTATTAATGCCATTAACAACGACATTGGAATAGAGACCATTGCTATAATGGTTGATTTAATATCTCTTAAGAAGAACATAATAATGATTACAGCAACGATTGAACCAATCAATGCTTTTTCAACCATCGTAGATACTGAATCTTTAATCGTAGATGCTGTTTCCATCAACTGAACAGATTCTATATTTTTATGATCTTTTTTATATGCTTCTACTTCTTTATCTACATTATCTACAACATCTACTAAGTTAGCATCAGTAGCTTTAGTAACTTGTAAAGCTAATGCATCTTTACCATTTGTTTTAGAGATAGAGTCCCGTTTCTTCTCTTTTTTAACATCTGCTATGTCAGATAATTTTACAGATGGAATGCTTTGTGTTGCACTAGATTCTTCGCCACCTGATGATTGACTACTTTGTCCACCTTGTTGTGCCTGGCTTGCATCACCTTGGGAAGCTTGTTGTCCACCACTGGAAGCACCACCAGTCATCGGGATTTCTAAATCGTTTAATGCTTTGATTGACGTAAATCTTCCATCTACGACAATAGATTTCAAATCATCGCCAAATGTGTATAACCCTAGAGGTGATTCTTTCGTAGCACCATCAATATATTGAAGTACTTCATCTTCGGTCATACCTCGTTTTGATAATTCATTTTGATCAAACTCTAAATTGACTTCTTCTAATGTTTGTCCGGATAACGAAACATTTTGAACACCATCTACTTTTTCTAATTTAGGAATTAAGTCAGATTGCATTTGCTTCGTAGCTTTTTCTAAGTCATTATTTTTGTCGGAAATAGAGTAACTTACAACCGGAAATGAGTACATAGACATACGACTCATGTCAGGATCTTCTACACCTTCTGGTAATTTAAGTGCTTCTAATTTCTTTTTCAATTCTGTTTCAGCTTCATCCATGTCTGTTTGATATGTATATTCCAATGTGATTGCTGAAGCATTTTCTAACGATTGACTAGTTACATTTTGTACACCTTCCAGATTTTGTACTTCTTTCTCCACTGGTTCGGTGACATTTTCTAACACACTTTCTGGAGTAGCACCTGGATATGGTGTTGTAACAGTAATAACAGGTGTTGTTACATCAGGTAATAACTCCAGTTTCATTTTAAATGCTGAATAAATACCGCCTAGTAAAATAATTAATGTCATTAATAAAATCGCAAACTTATTATTCAGCGAAAACTTAATCATTTTTTGAACCACTTAATTTCCCCCTAATTTATCATTTGTAAATAATTGTAATATATATTATTTGTAAATCAAACCTCTACATAAAGAAAGCACTAAAATTTAAATAATTTAAAGTTTTAGTGCTTTTTATTCTATGATTATTTTCTTTTGATTTTCTTTTCAATCTTACGCTTATAAGTTGAGACAGCAGGTTTAACCTTTTCAATCGCTGTATATAGTGGTTTGTTTAATACATAATCAAACTCACCAATTTTTTCACTTAAGTATGTTCCCCATACTCTCTTAAATGCCCATAAGCCATAATGATCATGATCTTGATCAGGGTCATTATCTGTACCACCAAAGTCAAACTTATCAGCACCTTTTTCTTTCGCAAAGCGCATCATTTCAATAATCATACGATGGTTTGGTAAGAACTCACGGTATTCATTTGATGAAGCACCGTATAAATAATATGATTTCTTACCGGAGAATATAAGTATGCCTCCAGATAAATAAACACCATCTGGTTTTTGTTCTTTTAATTCTTCCATTTCTTGAATACGTTTCTCAAAATTGCCTAATTTTTCTTCCGCATCATTCAATTGGTTAACAACTTTTTTAGTTTGTCTTCTATTTGTAAGTTTCTCTTTTTCTTCTAATAATGCATCTCTTTCTTTAAACAAATCTTTCAACACATTATCAGGAACAACTTTAACTAAGAATAACTCACAATCACCATCAGGATGTAAATGATCATAAATATTTTCAAAATATGACACATCTCTCGTTAAGAAATTGTCTCTTTCCCCTGTTTCTTCCATAATTTGTGCAAAGATTTTTAAATCATCACGATTCCCAATAATTAACTCTGTTCCTCGTTTTAAAGAGTTTCTTACACGTGAACGATTTCGTTTATCAAAACTTTGCATTAAATCTTCTTCAGGTTGATCAATTTTCGTAATCATAGTCATACGTGGTTGAATATAAGATTTGCTTAGGCCATCTTCAAACCCTTTATGTTCAAATCCTAAAGATGTTAAATATTCAAGCACACCTTCTGATTGGTCCACTTCTATGTCTGGATCAATTTTGATTGCGTAACTTTTCTCATTTCTCGCCATTTCTTTAGATAATTCAAATAGTACTTTAACAGAAGTTTCATCTTTATAGTCCACAACAAAACCTCTAGATATGTAACATAAAGTATATGGTAATTTTGGCACTTTTTTAAATAACAGTTGTGCGACTCCTGTTAACGTTTCGCCGTCACCAACAGCTATACGACGAGAATACCAACCTGTAAGCTTTTTGGATTCTGCCCACTTTGTAAGTTGCAACATATCACCATTTGGATGTTGCTTTACAAATTCATCATGTTGCTCATGAGTGATATTCATTTTCTTTATCGTCATTTATAAATCTCCTTTTTGTCAATTCGTCTATTAATTATACAATGAAACATACTATAATTTCACGCAAAAGACCAATATTTGTTATACTTGTTAAATAAACCATTATAGTTAGGATTGAAATATATGAGACAATTATTTCTAACGCTTTTTATTCTCCTAAATATTATCATGATTATCATCAGCCTTAATTTTGATATCACTATTAATTATTTAAGTTATCGCATTATCATCGTGGCATTTACCTTCTTGTTAAGTATCGTTTTCATACTGGAAAATGCCCGAAAATCCGTTTTACTTATAGCGATTCTCAGTGCCATTATAGCATTAATTCATTTAGCACTTATTATTCAAAGTGTTTACTTTAATGTTTATGCAAATTAGGCTTAAATAAGTAGTATGCGCCTTTGTAAAAAGTGCGCGTTTCTTTTTTTATGTGTGAAGAATTTAATGATAACGTCGTATATTGTTCATCATTATTTTTCTCTAACGTAATCACGACATTGTCGTCAGTAAATCCTAAGTTAACATATTGCTCATCTTCTTCAAGCACTACTAGACCATACCATGATTGCCAATTTTCACTCGTTTTTTTGATGTTCTTCACTTGAACAGTTACACCCTCTATTGATAAATCATGATGAAAATACGCTTTGAGTGCAGACTTTCTTTCTTCATCGCTTTCACCCCACTGAATAATAAAAGGTAAATCAAGATCACTATCATCATCCAAATAGAGTAATTGCCAATTGATAACAGTGCCATCAGGTTTTGTGCGCGACATTTCTATTGGTCCTACTACATCAAGTTCAAATTGCATAAGGTGTTCTTTTACTTTATGGATATCATTTGTCCTCAAGCATATTCTTTTAAATCCTTCACATACGTCACGCACTTTAAAAGTATTGGCAAAACTTAGTCTACCTTCTTCTGTTTGAGCGTAAGATTGTGCTAAAGGTTTATCAAATACATCAATCCATTCTATATAATGTAAATCGATATAACTCAGCTGATTATAAGTACCTAACTCCGTATGCTTACCACCTTGAATGCTTTTAATATGATGATTAGGAAAATCGATTGATGCTATACCATTTACGTAGTGAATAATATGATCGAAATATAAAGTCATTTATAAAACCCCTCTCACATTCATATATTATGATGCTCTAAAAACTTTACTATTTATGAAATATAATATGATCAGTAAAATAGAAACAATAACAATCGTAAAGACATATGGGAAGACATCATGCTCGCCATTAATACCTACTAATGGTGATACTAGACCACCAAACAAGAATTGAGATAATCCTAATAAACTAGCAGCACTTCCAGCGCCACCTTTATTGTTGGACATAGCTATCGAAAATCCAGTCGCACCTATTGCTGAAACTGGGCTAACAAGTATGAAGAACCCTATCATCAACAACCATATTGGCCAACCATTTATCAGTGTTATTGAGACGATAATGACTCCAAATATTTGAATCATACCGAATAAACGCATTAAGAGATGTTCGTCATAATGATCAACTAATTTATTGATGATTTGACCTGATAATATTAATCCAAGTCCATTAAAGGCAAACATCCAACTGAATGACAAAGGTGAAATATTGTATACAGACTGTGTGATAAACGGTGAAGCAGATATGTAACTAAAGAGTAATACATATGTACAGCCTTGTATAAATAAAGGCATTAAGAACTTTGGACTTTTTAGTAGATTTTTAAAATCACTTAAAACCTCGCTTATTCTACCTGATGAACGTTTTTCTTCCGGTAAAGATTCTGATAATTTTAATGATGACAAACTAAACATCATTAACCCAAAAGCTGTTAACAAAATAAACACCGTTTTCCAAGTTGAAAATGATAAAATAATACCTCCCAATACTGGCGCTAATATAGGCGCTACACCATTGACTAACATTAAAATAGCTAGAAATTTCGTCAACGCTTTACCTTGATATAAGTCGCTTGATATTGCCCGGGAAATAACCGCTCCTGCACCACCTGTAAAACCTTGAATAAATCTTAATGCCATCATAATGTATATATTTGGCGCAAACACACATAAAATAGATGCGATCGTATATACAATTAAAGCAACCATTAATGGCTTTTTACGACCAATAAAGTCTGAAAGTGGACCAACAAATACTTGTCCAATCGCTAATCCTACCATGAATAGCGTTAACGTTAATTGAGTATTTGAAGTCGTCGTATCAAAATCACGACTAATTTCAGGTAAAGCTGGTAAGTACATATCAATTGAAAATGGTCCGAAAGCTGTTAACAAACCTAGAATAATAATTAAAAACAGTGACGGCTTTGCCATCTTTTGCTCATTCATGAAATACGCTCCTTTTAGCTCTATTATTTAACATTATATGCCTCTTAAAATTCAAAAGGCAATGTTATATATAATCAATTGTTAAATTGCTTTACTTTCACTATATCATCATTCAAAATATAGTGAGAAACTTAGAATCGGAGTGGAAACATGAATATCTTTTTAACTGGTGCAACGGGATTTGTAGGTGCTGAGTTAATACAATCACTTGCAAAAGATTTACACAAACATTTTTACGTATTATATAGGTCTAATCATAAAAAAATGTTATTACTAGAAAAATTAGACCCATCATTTCATTCAAGAATTCATTTTGTATATGGGGATATAACAAATGAATGTTGTGATGTTAATGATCATGACATTAACAATATACCTCAAATAGATAAATTTTATCATTTAGCTGCATTAGTGAAATTCAACTTTGAATTAGCAGATGAGCTATACCACATTAATTATATTGGAACAAAACATGCTTTGGATTTAGCTGAACGATTACAAACGAAACATTTCCTTTATGTCTCAACCGCTTATACAGTTGGCAAAAAAGACAAAGCTGAAGAAACATTACATTCACTTGAGTCGCCAACACATAACCCTTATGAAGCAACAAAAATAAAAGCAGAACACATCGTGGCACAGTGCACAACTATGGCAACTTCAATCATTAGGCCAGCAATTATTATAGGAGATTCTAAAACTGGAGAAGCGGATTCTAACTTTACTTTATATGGTTTTATGAAAGCATTAAAAGTATTTAAACGTAGAGTTCAAAGACAACAAGACAATAATTCTTATAGATTATTTGGAGATGCGAGCCATTCATCCAATTTCGTTCCAGTTGATTACGTTGTTGACGTACTGACTGTAGCGTGTGATTATGCTGAAAATCATAAAATATATCATGCAACCAATAACAATCCGCCATCGAATGATTTTATATTCCAAACAATTAAGCATCATTTAGACTTTCATCAATTAGAAGTTGCGCCTCTTACAGAGATTAATACAATTACAGATGATGAAAGAGTTCTTAATAGTTTTATCGATGTATTCGCACCATACTTCTCAAAGTCCATTGAGTTTAATGATGACAATACAGCAGCAATGATGGAAAAAGCAGGACAAAGCACATTGAACCTTACAGATGATACTTTAGATATGATAATTGGAATGTATTTCAAAAAATAATACAATAAACAACAAACCTAAGATGGGCTACATCTTAGGTTTGTTGTTTATTGTGTCAGTCGTTTAGAAAATAATATTACTTGAAATACATTTCTTATCCGCCTATATAATTCATATTAATTTTATTGTTTTTTCGTCTCGCTACGGTAGCTTCTGTACGTTCATCTGAATATTTATCATCTCTAATGTTCCATAAATGTTTCAATATAGATAATATTTCATCGTCTGTTTTACCGCTTCTTAATTCGGACTTAATGTCATATCCATTTTTCTCAGCAAATAAGCATCCGTAAAATTTACCGTCTGATGAAATTCTTGCTCGCGTACATGATGAACAAAATGAAGCAGACACACTCGTAATGAGTCCAAACTGTGCACCGTTATCTTTATGACGATAATACGTTGCAACTTCGCCAAAATAATTAGCATCTACTGGCTCTATTTCAAATGTTGACGCTATTTCATCCAGCATTTCTTTTTTAGTTACTACTTTATCAAAGTTCCATCCATTATCATTTCCTACATCCATAAATTCAATGAATCTCACAATAATATTTTTATCTTTAAAATATTGAACGAGTGGCAATATTTCTTGATCATTGATCCCTTTTTGAATGACAACATTAACTTTAACTTTCAAACCAATAGAGACAGCATAATCAATTTGTTCAAGTATTTGAGATGCCGATATATTTCGATTATTAATAGATTTAAACAACTCATTATCAAGCGCGTCTATACTGACATTGACTCTTCTTAACCCAGCTTGATATAAATTCAAACCATGCTTTTTTAATAAAAGGCCATTTGTTGTTAAACCTATATCTTCAATACCTTCGATGTTGTTTAACTCTTGAATCAATTTATATAAGTTACGTCTTAATAGTGGCTCTCCACCCGTAATTCTTATTTTTTCAACACCTAAAGTGCTATACAATTTAGAAAGCCTTACAATCTCTTCAAAGCTGAGCAATTCTTGTTTAGGTAAAAATACAAAATCGTCTCCAAATATTTCTTTTGGCATACAATAATCACAGCGAAAATTACAACGATCAGTAACAGATATTCTTAAATCTCTAATCGGTCTTCCTAATTTATCTTTGATAGGTTGATTCATCGTAACGCCTCCTTACCTAAACAATAGCTAAAGTTCTGTTGTTTCTAGGTCTTCAATGTAATTAATATTTTGATACCAATTCGTTGGATCATTAATAAAGTCTACATTTAACCACTGTGAAGGTTTCTTTTGATATATCTCTTTCATTCTATACTCTTCTTGATCTAGAGCATCTTTAATATCCTCTACTACACGATGACTGTAAAAAGCTAATGTCGGCATCTTCTTACCATCAGCTTCATATCCAGCAATATCTAGCTGTTCTTCCATTACGCGTGATATGAAAAATTGATACAGATGACTAATTGCTTTTTCTGTTATCTTCGGTGTATCACAAGCGATAACAAAGTAGCATTCTGTATCATATTGTTGCATCACGCTGTATATACCGCCTAAAGGTCCATTGTTCTCATATTCAGGAAGATCTACAACAATGTCTTGATAATCAAACGAATCTTTCATCTCTTCACTGGAACTAATAACGATTTTTTCGAATAAATTCGTTTGATTTAAAGTTCGAATGATTTTTTCATAAAATACTTCCCCGCTTATTGTTGCTAATGCTTTTGGTGAACCAAATCTACTGGATTTTCCTCCAGCTAGAATTATTGCTATCATTTTCTCTTTACCCTCCACTAACTGGTGGAATAAGTGCAACGACGTCTTGATCTGATACAACATTTGTATCTTGCACAAATTCCTCATTTACAGCAATTTGAAAAGCTTCATCCTTTAATTCAGGATGCTTTTCAAATAAATATTGCTTAAATTTTAACACAGAGTATGCCTCGTTAAGAGAGATTTGCTCTTCATTTATGTTCATTATTTCTTTTAAATGAGCAAAATACAATACTTTCATCATTCACCCTCCATTTTAATCGAAGAATGGTACCTTTTTTGACTGCCTTGCCATTCTTCTCCATCTTCCCATATTTCTTTTTTCCATATAGGGACTATTTCTTTAATTCTTTCAATTGCATATTCATTAGCTTCATACGCATCATGTCTATGAGGTGATGAAACACTAATAACAACGGCAATATCAGAAATTTGTAATTCACCAATTCGGTGCGCAATTGCCACAATAGTTCCTGGCCATCTCTCGCATATTTCATCACCTATTTGTGACAATTTTTTCTCTGCCATTGGTACATATGCTTCATAAGCTAAATATTCAGTTTTAATACCTTGCGTCCATTCTCGAACATGACCTGTGAATACAACAATTGCACCTTGTTTTTCATTTAATGTCCATTCTCTATATTCTTCTGGATTTATAGGAGCGTGAACAACTTCAAACTGTTTCATATCGTCACCTACTCTTTTTCTAACCAATTTTGAAACCATTTTATAAATATTTTGTTTTCCTCAATATCAAACGCATTTAATGAATATATAACATTTTCCAATTCTTTTTCTAAAGTATCCGCTTCTTTTGTTAATAATACTTTTGGATACTGCTCATGTTTAAATCCTTCAATTAGAAGTATATCTGGTATCACAGA
The DNA here is from genome assembly GCF_022387115.1 of Mammaliicoccus sp. F-M27. NCBI lineage: Bacteria > Bacillati > Bacillota > Bacilli > Caryophanales > Staphylococcaceae > Mammaliicoccus > Mammaliicoccus sp. F-M27. The sequence goes on from NZ_JAJNIE010000006.1 coordinate 60,086, forward strand.
TAAATCTTCAGCTATTATTTTTTCTAATGATTTATCTACTTTAGTGACTCTCTCCATTAATTGTTTTCCGAGAACTATACTTTCCTGTGCACCATTTTTTATAAAAGATAAACTATCTACTTCTTTATGGTCCATTGAAATATCTTCAACGCCATGTCCATGATGTTTGATGGTCGTTACCGTTAGTTGGTTATCATGGCATACTTTAATTAATTTATTAATTAAAGTTGTTTTACCACTATTCTTATACCCTACTATTTGTAAACATTTCATAGATTCAATGCTCTTTCATATGATTGATGATCGGTTAATAATACTTTTACTTTATCACCTTTAGCATATCCTCTAGTCCCACTCGGTAATATAATCATGCCGTTACTTTTTGCAATTGCAACGACTGCATTTGATTTGTTAAAACCAGACGGTTCCGCATATACACCATCGTTAGAGAATGAGATTTTTGCTCTTATAAATCTCGTGAAAGGGTTAGCTTTCTTAAAATCCTCATTAAGAGTCGCTTCTATTATGACTGGATAAATTTCTTGAGCTGCCATCATTTTTTGTATAGCCGGCTTCGTAAATAAATGAAATCCTGAATAGCATGCAGATGGATTACCAGATAAACCAAATAATATATGATTATCTTTATACGCTACCGTCGTTACACTACCTGGTCTCATTTGTACTTTATTAAATAACACTTCTGCATCGATTGCTTCATAAACTTTCGGCAAATAATCAAAGTCACCTACAGATACACCGCCAGTTGTTATTACAATGTCATGCTGCATCATTGCCTTTTTCACGATATCTATACACCCTTGAAGATTATCTTCTTGAATTTCATATGTAGTTGTTTCAATATTTATATCACGACATAAGGCTTCTATCATTGGACCATTAGAATTTCTAATCTTTCCTGGTTCTAGTGGGTCTTTTGGACCTACTAACTCGCTTCCTGTTGCAATGATAGCTACTGTAGGCTTTTGAAAGACTTTAACATGTTGGTATCCAAAAGTTGCTAATATAGCAATAACGCCACTATTGATTTGTTGTCCTTTATCCAAGACAATATCCTGTTCTCTACATTCTTCACCTTTAAATGAAATGTTTTCACCTTGTTCAAAAGACTTACGAATGGTAAAACCATGTTCATTTTCAACCGTTTGTTCAAACATGACAACTGCATCAGCGCTATCTGGTATAGGCGCACCAGTCATAATTCGAACAGCTTCCCCATTTTTCAGTTTTACATTTGATCGTGTGCCAGCTCCAATATGGTCAACAACTTTAAACGCAATTCTGTTATCTCCAGTGGCCCCTTGTGAGTCTTGACTATTTATAGCGAATCCATCATAAGGTGATTTATTAAACCTTGGAATATCATATGTTGCTTTTACATCTTCAGCTAATATATAATTCAAGCTTTCTTCTACAGGTAGCGTAAAGGGTTCTTTATGTTTTACGACTTGAATGACGCTTTCTATTGCTTCTTTAACAGGTATTGGTGTTCGCATTTCAACTGACATTTATTAACGCTCCTTGTCATTTTATCTTTGCTTACATGTTATAATATTTTTTAGAAAGGATGATCATAATGTCTGATTTCACACATTTTAATGAGCAAGGCCATGCAAAAATGGTCGATGTTTCAGATAAAGAAACAAGTACACGCATTGCAATCGCAAACTCTAGTATTAAAGTTAATCAAACCATTTATAACCAAATAAAAAATGCAACTAATAAAAAGGGAGATGTACTTGGTACAGCTCAAATTGCAGGTATTATGGCTGCTAAAAATACGAGCCAACTCATACCAATGTGCCATCCTCTCCAATTAACAGGTATTGATATCGAATTTGACTGGGATAATGAACATTCATACACATTAAACATCGCTGCCACTGTTAAGACAAAAGGTCAGACAGGTGTAGAAATGGAAGCATTAACTGCAGCAAGTGTAACAGCTTTAACGATTTATGATATGTGTAAGGCTGTAGATAAAGGCATGATCATCGGTGAAACGTATTTATCACATAAATCCGGTGGGATAAACGGTGATTTCAATCGACAATAATTATTTATTAAGCTCATGTACTAAATGATTGATTTCTTTAGTGATGAGCTTTTCCATTGCCAATTTAACAGCACCGGTTGATCCTGGAATAGAAATGATGACTTGTTTACCTTTAGTTCCAGCAATTGCTCTAGAAAGCAAAGCTCTAGAACCTACATCTTCTGTGTAACTTAAATACCTGAATAATTCACCAAAACCTTCAATTTCTTTCTCTAATAAAGGTTTAATTGCTTCAATCGTTACATCTCTCTGACTTATGCCAGTTCCACCTGTCGTGATGATGACATCAAGTTCTGCATTTAACCACTTCGTAACTTGAGATTGAATTGATGCGATATCATCTTTAACAATTTGATAATTTTCATCAGAGAGGTTAACGTTTAAAGGCTTTAAATAGTCTTGAACAAGTTGACCACCTTTATCCGTTTCTTTCGTTCTCGTATCACTTACAGTCAATATTGCGACTTTAATATCTCGCTCTATTCTATCAACGACACTCATCCCAACAGCTCCTATCCAAACATATTCTCAACAAATTGTCTTCCTTCTTCAACAGATTCAATATCATGAATTAATAATCTTCCATTACTAAAAGCGACAACTCTATGATCATCATATAAATATTGAATCATATAAGCATTGGATCTATGTAACAATCCATTTTGCGCAACAAACTTTTCAATTGCTGGGCGATTTAATTTTTCATTTATATATTGGACAGTATGACGACCACATAATTCTGTAATTTGTTGATCTGACGCAGCAAGTTTTGAATATGTTGGATGCTCTCCACACGTTTCACAATCTTTTCGTCTCATTTGTTCAAAACCAAATGTTTGATGTTCACCATCCCAAACATCACCATAAGTGATTTTAGGCGTAAATTTATAACCAGATAATATTTTTAATGCGTCTGCAACTTGTAAACTTGTTGCCATCGTTACAGCTGGATTGATGACACCAACTGTGTCACACGTTCGATTGATAACGGGTAACTGAGGTAGTACACAATCAAAACAAGGTGTTTCGCCTGGTATAAATGTAGCTTGAACATAAGTAGATTCTAAGCAAGCACCATAAATCCAAGGTATGTTCATTTTAAAAGCAAAGTCGTTGATCACAAGCCTTGTATTAAAATTATCCGTTGCATCTATAATAATGTCAGAATAACTCGCTACTTCTTGTAATAACTTTGCATCACACTGCGCTATATATGTTTTTATTTGGATATCTTCGCGTATCTTTTTTAAATGTCTTTCTGCTGCCACGACTTTTGGCAACATTTCTTTAATATCTTTTTCTACAAATAATGTCTGTCTTTGTAGATTAGAAGATTCTACATAATCTCTATCAATAATGTTAAGTCTACTTACACCTGATCTTGCAAGCTGTTCTGCAACGTGAGTACCTAATGCACCCATTCCCACTATAGTGACGTTGCTCTTTTCAATTCTTTCTTGTCCTTGTTCTCCAATTTTATCGAATAAAATTTGACGAGAATAACGTTCGTTCATTTTTATCAACCTTTCACGAATCTCTTTAACTCTATTATAGATTGAAAGCACTTTATCCTCAATTAATAGATAACCTACTCTTCCTTAAAAGAGCAGATTATACTATTATAATATCTTTTTTTCTAGTTTTGTCATATGCATCATCGTAATAAGTGCAATAATTCCAAATAAAGCTAACAAGAAAAATGCTAAATGATTTGAACCTGTTAAACTCGTCACGAATGTAATGATTAGAGGTGGGAAAAATCCTCCTAGTCCACCCATCATAGAAACAATGCCATTCACAACACCTGCTTCTTTCGCTTCTTCGCCAAATAATAAACTATTACAATCAAATTGTGGATATGATGGTAACCAGCCTAATCTCGCTGCCAACACATTGTAATCTGCAGGATGCTGATGCTTTAATTCATTTGATAACGGTGATTGTAATTTATCGACACCCGATTCTTCGTATTTCCATTGGTCAGTAGCAAAATAAAACCAACTTGTTGCATTCTGTAATCTTGGTGGACCTTGCCAATCTTTTGCGAAGGCAATTGTTGACCAACCTTCTATAGGTCTACACTTTTCTTGTCCTACATAGTACGCCCATCCACCACCATTTACACCTTGGCAACCACACAGCATAACGAGGTTTAAAATCGAACGATATATTGTATCTGAGTTAAACCAATGATTGATGCCAGCTCCCATAATAATCATTGAACGCCCTTGTGTATCAATTGCATTTTGAGCAAACTCTCTTGCAACTTGAGTGACAACAGAAGATTTAACACCTGTTATTTTTTCTTGCCATTTAGGTGAATAGAATGAATTTTCATCTTCATAACTTGAAGCTTCAAGAGGATGATTAAATCTTTTTACACCGTATTAGCTTGTCATTAAATCATATATCGTTGCTATATAAATTTTTTCACCGTGTTGATTTTCAATTTCTTTAGCTAAAATCGGTCTTTCAAAAATACCATTTCCTGTATTATCAAAATAAGGAAATTGAATCGTCATCAATTTTGAATTGTGTTCTTTCAACGTTAATGCTGGATCAATCTTTGAACCATCTTCGTTTTCTAAGTTAAGATTCCACTTAACGCCTTCTTCATATCGTTGTCCCATTGTGCCATTAGGTATCACAAGCTTTTCAGTGTTTTGATCATATACAACAGGTTTCCATTCAGCATGTTCAGTTTCCATACCTAAATCACTGGATCTTAAAAATCTGCCTGCTTTATATCCTTCTCCATGCTTTTCTAATTGAATAACGAAAGGCATATCTGTATATTGTTTCGAATAATTTATAAACATTTCTTCTTGCTTATCTTCATAATATTCTTGAAGTATGACGTGTGTCATCGCTTGAGCCAATGCTGCATCAGTACCTGGATTTGGAGCTAACCAATTATCAGCGAATTTCACATTTTCAGCATAATCCGGTGCTACTGATACAACTTTTGTACCTTTATAACGAACTTCAGTCATAAAATGCGCATCAGGTGTTCTTGTAAGTGGCACGTTTGAGCCCCACATAATAATATAACCAGCGTTATACCAATCACTAGATTCAGGTACGTCTGTTTGTTCACCCCATATTTGTGGAGATGCTGGTGGCAAATCGGCATACCAATCATAAAAGCTCAACATTTCTCCACCTAATAAAGAGATAAAGCGAGCACCAGAAGCATAACTGATCATAGACATCGCAGGTATAGGCGTAAATCCAGCTATTCTATCAGGACCAAACTTTTTAACCGTATAAATAATTTGTGCGGCGATGAGTTGTGTAACGTCTCTCCAATTAACTCTTACGTGCCCACCTTTACCTCTAGCGCTTTTGTATATTTCCGCTTTGCTTTCATCTTCTACAATGGAAGCCCAAGCAACAACAGGATCACCGAATTCACTTAAAGCAGCTTTCCATAATTTCCAAAGTTTCCCTCTAACATAAGGGAATTTCACACGTAACGGGCTATATTCATACCATGAAAAAGAAGCACCACGAGGACATCCTCTCGGTTCAAATTCAGGCATGTCAGGTCCACATGAAGGATAATCAACCTGTTGATTTTCCCATGTTATAACACCATTTTTCACGAAGACTTTCCACGAACATGATCCGGTACAGTTAACACCATGTGTAGTCCTAACCACTTTGTCATGACTCCATCGCTCTCTATACATCTTTTCCCATTCTCTACTTTTCTCTTCTAAAATTGACCAGTTACCATTAAACCTTTCAGTTGGCTTAAAGAATTTCAAACCTAATTTAGACATCGATAGAACCTCCTAATAATTGCCCTTTATTATCTAAATTAATTGTAATTTTTTTCACAAACTTATTATATTAGGGGATTACCTATAGTTCCTTATGAAATCCCTATTCTCATGATTTTGTATAATGCTGTCTGAGGAATACGTGCGCAAAAAAGACTGCCAACAAGTTCACTTTAAGTGACTTTGTCGACAGTCTGAGGTTTTTTATTTTATTTCTATTATTTCATCTGCTAATGTTTGAACTTCTTTTTTAGAATGAGATACAAGAATAATTGGAATTTGCCACGTTCTAAATATAGATTTTATAAGTGCCATTCCTTCTTCTTTAGTCTCATCATCCAAACTCGAAAATGGCTCATCTAATAACAGCAAGTTCGGCTTTACGCTTAATACCCTACATAATGCCACTCTTTGGGATTCTCCACCCGATAACGTTGAAGGGTATTGATTTAAACAATTACTGATTCGTAACTGATTGATCAACTGTTCCGTTTCTTTGTTTGCTGGCTTCATATAATGAATATTTTCTTGAACGGTCATATGTGGAAATAGTTGATAGTCTTGAAATAAATATCCAATTTTTCTTTCTTGAACTTTTATAAGATGGTTACCATCACTTAATGTTTTGTTCTGTATAATAATTTTACATTCATCTGCTTCTGTCAGACCTGCAATGATATTTAACAAAGTAGATTTGCCAATACCAGATTTACCTACAACTGCATAAATTTTAGGTTGTGAAGACTCGATATTTAATTTGATTGTTCTATCTTTAATGGATTTTTTTATAGAAATATTAATCATAAATATCTACTCCCACTTATGATGCTTTTGATTTAATAAATTAATCGTACTTATTACACATATAGCAAAAGTTATCAATACAATTACCCACAACCATGCCTTATGTTCTTCGCCTGACTGCACTAAGAAATATATTTCTAAAGGAAGCGTGTTCGTTAATCCTGGAATGTATCCAGCAATCATAAGTGTAGCGCCAAATTCTCCGAGTCCTCTAGCAAAACTCATGACAACACCTGAGAATATAGACCGCTTCGCCAAAGGTAATACAATCGTTCTAAATATCTTTCCTTCACTCGCTCCCATAGTTCTAGCTGAATTGAGCATTTTTGGATTTATCGCTTGAAAACCATTGATAACATGTTGATACATTAAAGGTAAGCTCACAATAATGGCTGCAATGACAGCACCAATCCACGAAAAAATGACATTAATATGAAATACATTATCTAACAGTTGTCCGAAAAATTGATTTTTTGAAAATATAATAAGTAATATAAAACCCATAACAGTTGGTGGCAATACAATTGGTAACATGATGATACTTTCAATAATGGGCTTTAATTTACCTTTATAGTTAAACATCAGTTTAGCCAGAGTGATACCTAGGATACATACGATGATCGTACTAATTAATGTTACTTTAACGGATATCCATAATGGTGTTAAGTCTGGCATAGCTTTATCTCCTAACCTTCAAAGTGATATTCTTTTAAAATTTCTTTCGCTTCTTTAGATTTTAAGAAATCAAACCATTCTTTCGCTTCTTTATTATCTGTAACGAGTCCTGCTCTATATATAATTGGTTCATTTAAAGGTGCATCTGATAATTTAACAACATTATCTGCTTTTTTATCTTTTCCTTTATATAAATCAGTTTCATATACAAAACCAGCTTCGGCATTTTCTTTTTGAACGTAATTCAATACTTGTTTCACGTCTTTAGCAAATACAAATGTACTCGTCATACCTTCATACAAATCTTCTTTTTTCATATACTCAAGAGCATAATGGCCTGCTGGCACACTTTTTTCTTCTCCAAGAGCCACTTTTTTAGGTGAAGTAATATCTCTCAATTCTTTTATATCAGAATTTTTATATTTTATAATAATTAATTTGTTTTTAGCATAATCATAAACTTCAGATACTTTATCATTATCTTGTAGTTTATCGACATCTGATGTATTTGCTGACATTATAACGTCTACATCTGCTCCAGCCTCTACTTGTTTACGTAAACTTCCTGAACCACCATAATTAAATTTAATATGCGTATTAGGATGCTTTTTATTGAATTCCTTTTCTAGCGCTTTCGATACACCTGTTAAACTTGCTGCTGCCGAAACTGTTAAAGTCTTACTTTCAGTTTCTTTTTTAGCTTTATCCTGATTAGATTCCGTACTACAACCAGCTAATACAAGAAGTAATGCTACGGCAAATATTAATAACTTTTTCATTTTCTCGTTCCTCTCTCATGTAAAATATGTATAAACTTAATTTACACCTTTCAATATATTAATGAAAGCCTTGTGTTTATTTTTTCACAAATACTCCTTAATTGATATAGCTTATTTATAAAACAAGGGATATCCCCTACACATTTATTGCATGGTTCGTTCGAAAGTGCTTTCACTTTATATATGCTTCTTTTAACAGTAAAATTAATATATATTAATTAATGACTAAGTGAGGAATTCTTATGAAGCATAATATGGCTTACAATCAACCTATTTTAAAATATCAAAACAATAAGTTTATAGAAACAACCGATTGCTACGTTACAGAATTCCCTCTCACAATCATGATAAACGGTGAAGAGTTTGCGACAATCATATGTTCTCCAAATAATTTAAGAGAACTCGTTATAGGTTTTATAGCATCAGAAGGCGTCATCATGAAAAAAGATGAAATCAAAAGGATCACAATAGACGATTCAAAAGGATTTGCTCATATAGAATTAAGTAAAATAATAGATCCTAATTATAAAAAGTACACGCAAAGAATGATTTCATCATGTTGCGGAAAAAGTAGAGAATTCTATTTTAATAACGATGCCGCTACAGCCAAAATTTCTCATTCAAAGTTAAAAATAAATCCACAACAAATTATCTCAATGATGGATAAACTGCATACAGAAAGCAAAACATTCAAAGAAACTGGTGGATTACACAATGCAGCAATCAGTGATGGTGATAACTTTTATGAACATCGCTCAGATATCGGCAGACACAACGCTCTCGATAAATTGTATGGACACTGTATAGAATACAATATTCCAATTCGAAATAAAGTGCTCATTTTTAGTGGTCGTATTTCCTCGGAAATATTGATTAAAGCTGCGAAAATTGGTGTAGGCATTATTCTGTCTAAATCCGCACCAACTAACTTAGCAATTGACTTAGCAGACGATTTAAATATCACATCTGTCGGTTTTATTAGAGACGGTAGCTTCAACGTTTATAGTCATTCAGAAAGAATCATTAGAAGTCGTTAAATGAATCAAACAACTAAGCGCCTACTAAACCCTATAAAGGTAAAGTAGGCGCTTATTTATTATTCATATTCTTTTAAAGCTTCGTATTGATAGCCACTATATACATAACCTTGTTTCTTGTACATATCTTTTGCAGTATCTTCTCCGTCTGCTACTAATATAATCAGCTTGTCTTGAGCAAAATCCGCAACGAAAGCTTGCATCTTAGTACCGATACCGAGCTTTCTATAAGGTTCTCTTACTGCGAAACTATCTAATTCTACATATTTCTCATGGTTCCAAATGAGTAATGTACCAACTGGCTTGCCTTGATAATATGATAATACTTGTACAGGATTATCTTCATATAATTGATTTTTACTCACTTCAATTTTAAGTTCTGCATAATCTGTACCGTACTTCTTATCATATTCATAAGATACATTTAAAAAATCTACAAGATTATCTTCATTAGTTGTCACAACATCTATATTGTCATTATCTTTACTCACAAAATCTTTATCTACATTAATATATAATTCAATCCAACTATATTCATAACCATTTTCTTTTAAGTATCGTTCTAATTCAGAATCTATTGAATGATTTTCAGGAAACACAAATTTTAGAAAAGGTTGTTTATGTTGCTCATGTAACGTTTTCAACATCTGTTCGTCTTTTTTAAAAGTATTTAAATCAGGCATAACTTTGTACACTATTTTATTAGAGTCATACTGAATACGTTTATTCAAAGTATGATATTGGATATATCGATCTGTCTCATTCAATATGTCTCCATCTGTTACTATGTCTATAAATGAAACCATGTTAAGTCACCTCATTAAGTATTTCTTAACCTTTTAATTTCAGGTATGTTCTTCAAACTAAATAATAACATAGTTGCCAATATTGCTTTAACAATATCCCCAGGAAGGAAAGTGGCAGCTAGTATATATCTTTTAGAAATTGATATATTCATGAATTCTCCCATGAAATAACCACCAACTAAGTTGAGTAATAACACACCAATAATGATATTAACGGTTAATGCATATGTAAATGTTAGCTTATTCCATTTTTTATCTATCAATAAACCTATTAAAAATGCCACAACTGGATACCCAAATATATAACCTGCAGAAGGTCCAAAGAATACACCTAAGCCGCCTCTTCCTCCAGATAATAACGGTAGACCAGTAGCTACAAGTAGTAAAAATATAACAACGCTCAATGTACCTCTCTTATAGCCTAGTAAACAGCCAGCCAATATAATTCCAAGATTTTGTAATACAATTGGCACTGGCATAAATGGTAATGGTATCGGTGGTATGAATGCCATTACTGCAATAAAAGCTGTAAACATTGCTATCATAACGATATCTTTAGTCTTCACTTTCTTCACTCCTAATATTAAGATATCGTAAATTATACCATATTGTTAACCTATTAGTAATATAAGTTAACAATTAATCGAAAAATGTTGAGACTGCTCCATAGAGTGCCGAATCATTACCTTTAGAAGTTGTTTCTATTTTTGCATGCCCATATGCTTCTGGAAGAAAATTATCGATAAATGGTTCAATTAAACTTATTAATTTCCCTTCCTGTTTAGAAATACCACCACCAATTAATATGACTTCTGGATCAAACATTATTTGAACTTGAGCAATACCTTCAGCAACATATTTAGCCCATTCGTTTAATATTTTCAGCGCTTTGTCATCTTGTTCATATGCTCTATCAAATAAATTTTCAACCGTGACAACTTCTTTATAATGCTCTTGAATTAATGCTTTCAAAGCGGTAGTTGATCCTCTATCTTCATATGTCTTATCAGTTTGTTCATCATATAATAAGTATCCAATTTCACACGCTCTATATTGTTTGCCTTCTAGTAATTTATCTTCGTAATAAGCGCCCCCAATACCAGTACCTATTGTCATTAAAAATATAGATTTTACATCTGTACGATATTCTAATAATTCACCTAGCAATGCACTAGAAACATCATTATTTATCACAACATTTCCTGCTATATCTGCTAACGCTTCTTTGAAATTTGTGCCATTATAATATGGAATTGTAGGTCCTGCATATGTAATTTCACCTTTTTCAGAATCAACCACACCTGCTGTAGAAATACCAACATCTGGGTTATTTAAGTGAAAGGTTTCTTTATAATCTTGAATGATGCGTATAACCTCTTGAAGAATACCACCATTTTTATTGTGAGGTGTCTTTACTTTCTGATAACCATGTAAGCTTTGAGATTTATCTATAACACCAGACTTTATAAAAGTGCCTCCAATATCAATTGCAATTTTCATAATATCCTCCTATTTAGACAAGTGCTGTGTCATGAGTTCTTTCGCTAATTTAACATCTTTATTCGATATGGCATCTACAATTTGTTTATGTGTTTCGTTTGTTTGAATATAATCTATATCCTGTCCTTCTTCTTCAATATGATAAAAATATGAATGAATAACTGAACTTAATTGTTCAAACAATACATTGCCAGTCGAATGCAAAATAGATTGGTGGAATGCTTTATCGTTCTCATAATGATTTGTAACATCTTCGCTAACGATAGCTTTCATCTGACTGATGTCTTTATTTAATTTTACGATTTCTTCGATAGCAGCACATTCAAAAATAATTCTTAGCGAGAGCAAATCTTTTTTCGATCCATTCGCAACTTGGAAACTAAATAAGAAACCTTCTACTAAACTGGAAACATCAGGCGCTTTAATTAACGTGCCTCTACCTTGTACCGTCTCGATAACACCAGTATGTTCAAGATAACTCAACGCTTCCCTTACAACCGATCGACTGACGCCATACATTTCCGTAAATGCCCTTTCTGTCGGTAATCTATCCCCTTCAGTTAAACCTTGATCTAAAATATATTGTTTGATTTCTTGTAAAACTTGAGTCTTTAAACTTTGAACTTCAATTTTATTTAATTTTCCCATCATTTTTGCTCCAATTCTTCTATCCATTCAATAACTCGAGACAGATGTTTATTAATAATTGTATGTGCTAAAGACAAATCTCTCGATTCTATTGCTTGTATAATATCCCTATGTTCTTTATAAGATTTTTTGATATCTTCTTTATCAACCACTTGATTGAATTGATTTTTTACAAAGTACTCTTTGATAACTTTACTCATTGTAATTAACGTTTGATTTTCCGTGAATAATATAATCGTTTCATGAAAAGCTGAATCATATTGAGCTAATTTTTGAGAATGCTCTATAGATTTATAATAAACTTCATTTATTTCTTTTAACTTATTGGCATCTATCGGAATTGCATTTTCGATGAGTAGACGTATCGCACCTAGCTCTAATATTTTACGAACTTCTAACAACTCTTTTATTTTGAAGCCGTGTACTTTCATATGTGACTCAAATAACATAGATAAATGTTTATTTTTCTCTGTAATAAACATACCACTTCCTGACTTAACTTGAATAAGTCCACTTTGTTGCAAACGACTAATAGCTTCTCTTACTACAGTTCTACTAACACCTAATTGGTCTATAAGCATTTTCTCTGAAGGCAGTTTATCCCCATTTTCAAATTGATGTTCAGCTATATATTCTTTTAAATTTTCTACTGCTACATCAACTAACGATGTTCGTTTCATCATGATTTTCTACCTCCCTTTAATAATGTATTTTATCATAATTGCCATGACAAATAATAAAAACGATTGACATAGACAAATGTATTCGCTTACAATATGATTATAAATTGGTCTGACAATATTATCAATATATAAATAAAAAGGAGTTTTTTAAATGAAAGGTTTATATTCAGCGTTATTAGTACCATTTGATGAAGAGGGAAATATTTTAGAATCAGGATTAAGACAAATCATTCGTCAAAATATCGAAGAACAAAAAATTGATGGCTTATATGTAAACGGTAGTTCTGGAGAAAATTTCTTAATGAACACTATTCAAAAGAAAAAAGTATTTGAAATTGTTAAAGATGAAGCTGGCAATGAAATAAAACTTATTGCACAAGTTGGTGCCTTGGATTTAAAAGAAGCCATTGAATTAGGTCAATATGCGACTGAATTAGGTTATGATGCTTTATCAGCTGTTACACCTTTCTACTATCCATTCAACTTTGAAGAAATCAAATATTATTACGATGCAATAATTGAAGCAACTGGTAACGATATGATTATCTATTCTATACCTGCTTTAACAGGTGTTAACTTATCTATTCAGCAGTTTGATGAATTGTTTAAAAATGAGAAAGTTATTGGAATTAAATACACTGCAGCTGACTTCTTCTTATTAGAAAGAATTAGAAAAGCATTCCCAGATAAACTTATACTTTCTGGATTTGATGAAATGCTCATACAAGCAGCTGTTTCAGGTGTAGATGGTGCAATTGGATCTACTTATAACATTAACGGTCGTCGCGCTAGACAAATTTTTAACTTAGCAAAAGAAGGAAACATTCAAGAAGCATATGAACGCCAACACGAAACAAACGATATCATCGAGCAAGTCCTAGCTTTAGGTATCTATCCAACATTAAAAGCTGTTCTATCAACTAAAGGTATTGAAGCTGGCTCTGTAAAACGCCCATTAGCACCATTAGACGATGATTCATTAGAAAAAGTTAAAGAACTCGTTTCTAAATACAACTTATAATTTATTGATGAACGAAGGGGATGTCATACTATGAATGAAGTAGGTTTTGGTACAGGAAACTGGATAGCGTTATGCATCTATTTATTAATAACGTTATTCATCGGTGTATATTTCTCGAAAAGAGCCGGGCAAGATACAGAAGCATTTTTCAAGGCAAAAGGGAGAGTCCCAGCTTGGGCAGTAGGTTTCTCTATATATGCGACAACTTTAAGTGCTATTACATATATGGGAACACCTGAAAGAGCATTTAATACGGATTGGTCATATGCGGCAGGTAATATAGCAATCATAGCTATTATACCTTTACTTATATACTTCTATATTCCGTTCTTTAGAAAGTTGGATGTTACAACTGCTTACGAATATTTAGAAGAAAGATTTGGCATCGTTATGCGTGTCATCGGTTCACTCGCATTTACTTTATTCCACATTGGTCGTGTTGCAATCGTTATTTATTTACCAACACTCGCCATTACATCAGTTTCAGATATTAATCCATATTTAATCGCTGCATTAGTAGGATTACTTTGTATGATTTATACATTTATGGGTGGTATCGAAGGGGTTATCTGGAGTGATGTTATTCAAGGGATTATTTTAATCGGTGGTGCCGTTGCCGTGATTTTCTTAGGCGCATTTCAAATCGACGGAAATTTTGCAACGATCGCACAAGAAGCTATGCAAGATAAGAAATTGATATCAGTAGAGAATTGGAAATTTGGAACAGCTGCAGCTGCCATTCCAATTATATTCATAGGCTCTATCTTTAATAACTTACATCAATATACAGCCAGTCAAGATATCGTTCAACGTTATCAAACAACTGGTTCTATATCATCAACAAATAAATCATTATGGACTAACGGATTTCTAGCTCTTATTACAATTCCAATTTTCTATGGAATGGGAACAGTACTGTATTCTTTTTATAATAATGTTTCTTCATTACCAGAAGGATTTAACACTTCAGCAATCGTACCGTATTTCATTTTGACACAAATACCACCATTTGTTGGAGGATTATTAATAGCAGCAATATTCGCGGCAGCACAATCTACAATTTCATCAAGCTTGAACTCAATTTCAGCTTGTGTTGTAGTAGACTTGAAACAAAGATTTTCTAAAAATAACAACTCTAAAAATGATGTGCTATTAGCTAGAATCATCATCATTATCGCAGGCATTTTTGGTACGTTAGCATCATTATACTTAATCAATCAAGAAACAAACGAGACATGGGATTTATTCTTACTTGTAACCGGATTATTCGGAGTACCAATTGCCGGAGTATTTGCAGTAGGTATCTTTACTAAGAGAGCAAATACGTATGGTGTTATAATCGGATTAATCGTAGCAGCAATCGTATCTTACTTTATTGGAAAAACTGAAATCACACCATTTACAGTATCCGTGATCGGTTTCTTCATAGCATTTATCGTAGGATATTTAGCAAGCTTACCATTCTCAAAACACAATAAAAATATCGTAGGTTTAACTATTTATACAATTAATGATCAATACGTAAAAGAAACTAAATAGCTTTGATTATACCGAAAGAAAAAACAGAGAAAATCCTTGTTCTCCCAGGATTTTCTCTGTTTTTGTATATTTATATTTGAGACTGGATTGTTCAACCTCATAACACTTTATTTATCAGCGTTTTTAAGTAATTGTTCTTTTAAGTATTTACGTTGCATTTCTAATGAGTACGGATCATTGTACCAGAATGTTTGTGCATCTAATTCTATTACTTTGTCATTCTTAACTGCAGGTATAGATTTCCAAGATTCTGTCTTAGTGAATTCTGGTTTAGCTTTTCCTTTAGTTAATGGTAAGAATAAATAGTCTCCTGAGTATTTTTCAATTTCTTCTTGAGATATTTTTTTCCAACCATCTTTCTTAACGTCTTTTTCTACACTTTCAGGCATTTTCAAATCAAATGCTTGGTATAAAATTTCTGTTCCTCTACCCCAGTTTTCACCATAGCTGTAAATATCTTTTTCGAATGCTTCAATAACTGAAACTGTTGTATCTTCACCGATTTTTTCTCTAATTTCTTTACCGTCTTTAGCTGTTTCTTTTTTCCATTTTTCTACCCATTTTTTGGCTTGATCTTCTTTACCTACTAATTTACCAAGTTCTACTTGCATATCTAAGTAGTTATGTTTTACGTAATCATATGGAATGGTTGGTGCTATTTTTTCATATTTTTTTAAGTTTTTATCTGCATTATATGTAATGATTAAATCTGGTTTTAATTCTGCAACTTGCTCAACATTATCTTCACTGACTTTCTTAATGTCTTTAATTTTATCTTTAAGAATCGGTGTTTGCTCTGTTGAAGCTGGAACCCCTATTGGTTTAACGCCTAAATGTAATAATCCACCAACATATGATGGTGCTAAAACAACAATACGTTTAGGTTTCTTCGGTATATCTATTTTTTTCCCGTCATCTAATTTATAGCTCACTGTTTCTTTGCTTGATTTAGTCTTGCTATTGCTATCTTTATCTTCTGATTTGTTCCCGCATGCAGCAACCATCAAAGCTAAAGCCATAACTAGCATTAAAAGTTTTCTCATAATTGTCCTCCCAATTGATAATGACTCTCATTTTCATCTCTGTTTATTATATAACCCTTAATCACTTATAGCAATAACATTTTTTAATTTACATTTTATTTTAACGATTCATTTATTTTACAATCTGCTTCTCGCAAAATAATCCATAAAAAAAACTGTCCACAAAGTTATAAACTTCATCGACAGAATATGAAAACTATTTATTTTTGGCAGGCAATGTTTTAACAAAAGTAAATAAGACGACTGTTTGGAAAAATAGCATAATGCATAATCCAATTCTAATATAAAAATGATCGATCATCCAAATTGAAAAACCTACTACGATATATACACTTATTAACAATTCGAATTTCTTCTTTAACGTATAACCTCTATATTTTTGAAAATCTTCTACATATTCTTTATACACTTTAGTACTTACAAGCCAACTATGAAATCTATCAGAACTTTTTGCGAAACAAAATACTGCCAATAATATGAATGGCGTTGTTGGTAGTAAAGGCAACACTGCGCCTATAAAACCTAGAACAGTTGCAAGTATACCTACCGATATTAACATGAATTTCATGTAGTAACCTCTCTTCAAACTCATTATGTTCATTATAAGAACGCGTAATATGAAATTGCAAGCAAAAGAATTTCAACTTATTGTTTCTTAATATTTCCAATGCTAAAATTAATTAACATCATTTAGAATTGGGGGGACTATCATTGCAAAATAATCACTTGAAAGGTACCTTGCTCGTTATGCTTGGTGCTACATTTTGGGGATTAGGTGGCACTGTTACAGAGAAGCTTTTTACCGAATATAGTTTGCCTGTTTCTTTATTTGTAGCTGTACGATTAATTTTAAGTGGATTTTTCTTATTATTAATTGCTAAGTTCATCCAGAAACAATCTTTATTACATATTTTCAAAGTTAAACATGCCTTATTACAACTTATCATTTATGCCTTATTTGGTATGTTAGGTGTGCAATATACTTTTATGGCTACGATTGATAAAGGAAATGTTGCGATTGCCACGCTCCTACAATTTTTGGCACCTGTCGTAATATTGATTTATTTACTTTTGGCTAGAAAAAGTAAATTTAGATGGACAGATATTATGATTATTTTATGTTCATTATTCGGTACAAGCTTACTTTTAACAAATGGTGACTATTCAACTTTATCAGTTCCTCCAAACGCGATTTTTTGGGGATTATTAACAGCTTGTGCAGCTGCTTTTTACACAGTTTACGCAGTGAAATTATTTTTAAATTGGCCGTCGCTCGTTGTAATAGGATGGTCCATGTTTATAGGTGGCATCGCATTGTCTATAATCAATTTAGATTTCTCATTCCCATGGTATTTGCTTGATTTAAAAGGGGCTATTTACTTTAGTTTTGTCATTACCTTTGGAACGATGTTCGCATTTTGGATGTATTTAGAAAGTGTGAAATATATAAGCCCTCAAACAACTGCATTATTTGGTGTACTTGAACCTGTTACGGCTGTTATTTCTTCAGTTCTATGGTTGAAAGTTCCTTTTGGTATTTGGCAACTCATCGGCATGATCGTGATACTCATTGTCGTACTTTACATGTCGATTGGTATGAAACCTAGACGTAAAAAACGATTAAAGGCTACGCAAAACACCGGATTATAATAATAAAAAAGACGAAAAATTATTTCATGTTAATTTTTCGTCTTTTATGATTATTGAGCATTGCTTCTTTCTTCTCTAGCTTTCTTAGCTAATTTCGTAATGGTTACATCATCCATAGGTGGGTTATGTAAGCCAGCACGAATATCTCTATAATACCTTTGTAAAGGTCTTTCCATTTGCAAACTTTTCGCGCCTACGATTCTCATTGCAATATCGATTATTTTAATCGAATGATTCACGACAACATGTTTAGCAGCTCCAAGTTCAACATCTATTTGTGCATCCGTTATTGAAGGATTTAAATACTTATCAATCACGCTATAAATATAATGTCTTGCTGTCGTTAACTCTAATTCCATATTACCTATATTTTGTTGTACTGCTGGAATATCAGCTATAACACCTTCAACACTTCCTGGGCTATATTCATTCGCAAAATCTATTGCATAGTCACGTGCTGCTTGACCTATCCCTAAATAAACTGCAGGTATGTGAAGATTCCAAGGATTTATATTGTTTCCTCTTGGTCCATTAGCAACTTCTACTAAATATTTTTCATGAACTTTAACATCATTTAATACTAAATCATGACTTTCAGTAGCGCGCATGCCAACCATATTCCAATTTTCAGCAATTGATAAGCCTTCTGCATCTCTAGGAATTAAAAAGAATCCTAACGCTTCTTTTTCAGGAACATATGCTCCTACTAAAAAGTGCGTTAATCTTTGACTCATTGTCGTAAATGTTTTCACACCATTGATTATATAGTGTTCTCCTTCTCGATCAGCGTGTGTACTTGGTCTTGCACCTCTCGTCGGACTACCAGTGTCCGCTTCACTTACAGCTCTATTAACAATTGCTCCATTCATAACTTCTTGAGCAAATTCATCTAATAATGCTTTAGTCCATAATTTTTCTTGATAAATTTGTCCGACTACACCCATGTGCCAACCTATTGCTAAAGCTGTAGCACCATCCATTTTACCTAATGTTTCTTGAAATAAAATGACATCTTCTGGTGTTGCGCCTTCTCCACCATATGCTTTTGGAAGTACAATTTTTGTGTATCCTTCTTCTATTAGCCAATTAATATTTTCATATGGAAATTCTGAATTCAAATCATTTTTCTCTGCATGTTTCTGTAATGCTTCTTTATGATTTTCTATTTTGTCGATCCATTTTTTCTGGAATTCATTTTTAATAAATAAATCTCTACTCATCGTGTCCACACTCCTTAATAACACTTTATCATTGTACTTATTTGCTTTCAATATTATTCCGACTGTATTAATAAGTTTTTTAATAAATAAAGGCAAACTTGATAATGCTTATGATTATCGCAGTTTGCCTTTTATATACAGTATTTAAATATTAATAAGACTCTCCTAATTCATTGAAGTCTTCTTCATTATATTTTTCTTCATCTAATTGTCCAGTGATTTTAGCAGTAGCTGTTCCAGCTAACATTGAATCATTAACATTTAATGCTGTTCTACCCATATCAATAAGTGGTTCAACTGATATTAATACACCAGCTAAAGCAATTGGTAAATTCAATGTAGAAAGAACAAGTATAGCAGCAAATGTTGCACCGCCACCTACACCGGCTACACCAAATGAACTAATGACAACGACACCTATTACAGATAAGATAAATGGCAAGTCAATATCGATACCTACACTTGGCGCAATCATCATAGCTAGCATAGCAGGATAAATACCCGCACAACCATTTTGTCCAATAGATAATCCGAATGAACCAGCAAAGTTAGCAATACCTTCTGGAACACCTAAACGGCCTGTTTGCGTTTGAACATTTAACGGTAATGTTCCCGCACTTGATCGAGATGTGAAAGCAAATAACATTGCTTCACCTGTCTTTTTAACGTAAGTCACAGGGTTTAAGCCCACTACTGAAACTAAAATTAAATGGATGATGTACATCGTAATTAACGCTGCATAAGAAGCTAAAACGAATTTACCTAATGTCCAGACAGCCGCAAAGTTACTTGTCATAACCGTTTTAGTCATAATCGCTAAAATACCATAAGGTGTTAATCTTAGTACAAATGTTACGATCCCCATAACTAATGCATATATTGCATCAACACCTCTTTTAAGCAAGTTGCCTTTTTCAGGCTCTTTTCTCATAACACGTAAGAAGCTAAATCCTACAAAACCGGCGAAAATAACGACAGCTATTGTAGACGTACCTCTAGCTCCAGTGAAATCTAAGAATGGATTTGCAGGTAACAATTCTATAATTTGTGTTGGTAAATTGTTTGCTTCCATATCTTTAGATGTTTGTTCAATTTCTTGACCACGATTATTTTCAACACTTCCTAAATCAATTTGTGAAGCATCCAAATTGAATAACATAGCATATATAATACCTACTAAAGCAGCAACTGCTACAGTGCCTATTAAGAAAGTGAATATCCATGCACCAACTTTAGCAAAATTTTGTCCAATCGTAATTTTTGTAAAAGCTGATACGATTGATATGAATATAAGTGGCATTACAATCATTTGTAAAAGTTTGACATATCCTGTACCAACGACATCAAACCATGATGCTGTCGTTTCGGTTATTTTAGAATCAACACCATAAATAAGGTGTAACACTAAACCAAATACAATCCCGATACCTAGACCAATAAGAACTCGTTTAGAGAACTTCACATGTTTTTTTGTTAAATATCCTAATAAACCTATAAATAATAAGAAAACAATAATATTAATGACAATCCATAGTGTTTCCATTAACAATCCTCCCAAAACATTTAATTCCGATACATTAAATAAGAATACACTTTAAAAATATCATTTGCAATACGTTTTTATATTTCTAAATTTTTAGATAAATCAAGAAATATAAAAAACAAACACCTGTTAAATTATCGTTAACAAGTGTTTGTTTTAACTAGTTTTTAGTTTGTTAAACTATCCTCAAATGCCCATCCTTTTTCCGATAATATATTACGATAAAAAGGATCTTTACCAATTAGCTTGATTTCATCTGCTAAACTTTCAACTTCATCTAAATGATGTGTCGTTAATATAATGAGTCTCGACCGCTTTAAACTATTTAATAACTGATGAATATCATATCTAGATTTCAAATCAATTCCAACAGTCGGTTCATCTAAAATTAAAATACTCGGGTTACCTAGCAAACCAATTAATAAGTTTACTTTTCTTTTAGTCCCACCAGATAAGGCAGAGACTTTTGCTTTTCTTTCGAATAGATTAAGCTTTTCACAGTAGTCTTCTATTAACTCTGACGAAATGGGATGTTTATTAAGCGCTTTGAAAAAATTAATGTTTTCATTTACTGTCATATGTTCGAACAAAGCGATATCTTGTGGAATATATCCGATTTTACCTTTAATATCTCTGTTGCTTAATACCTCTCCAAAGTACCGAATCGTACCACTATCAGCTGTTTCAAGTGCCGTTATAATTCTTAGCAATGTTGATTTACCCGCACCATTTTCGCCTAGCAAAATAGTAAGTGTCTTGTCCTTAAATGTCGTATTAAAATTCTGGAATATTTGCTTATCTTTATACTTTTTATTTAAATTTTCTATTGTAATCATCAAGACACCTCCTAAATTTGAGTATATAAATACAAACAACTCACCGCAATTGACCATATGATAGCCATAAACAGTTTATGACTGAGTGTATTGATTTTAAATAATAATATACTTAAACCAAGTTCATATATGATTAGAACGATTACTGTTGTGATATAAAATATCATGCTGAGCGACCATGCTAATATTAAGTTTAAAGATAAGATGACTAATAACAATAACAGAACATGAATAAAGATGTACAAGGTGTATAGCTTTAATTTTGTTCCATTAAACATCAACATTCTTTCTAATGCAGCATTTTGCTTAAGACGTTGATGAAATACGATTTGACTACAACTCACTAATAATAAGAGTGCAATAATAAGCCCAACACTTATGGAAACATCCGCATTTTTTTTGAGTGCATGGTGCGCCATTTTTGAGTGTGGTGTATCTTTATTGTATTCTTCTTTAATTTCATCCAAACTCACTTCTTGGTTGGATTTTTCTAAGTGACTATGAATGATAATTGGTATTTGCTGTTGATACAATGCTTTACTAGTAACTTCTAAAGCAATTTCACCAATAAAGTCATCTTTATAATAGACTGGTATTGCATCTCTTAAATGATTCTCTTTTAATTTCTTACTAAAATTTTCTGGGATTTGCAAACTTACGATTGCTTGTTTTTTTTGAATAACATCTTCAATATATGGTTCTTCTTTAGGAATATGAATCACTTCTAAATACTTCGTTTGTTCTAAGTTATGGATCAATTCTTTCGAAGATTGAGACTGATCCATATCCTTTACGGCAACTGGCATTTTAAATATTTTGTTTGTCGTTGCTTGAGTCATCAAGATAACTAGGATTGTGATAACTAATATTAAAAGTAAAGCCATATATTGTTTCCATTGCTTCAAAACAACTAAATTGAATATCGATTTCATTGGCGATACCTCCAATATACAGAAGCAATGAGTAAAACAACGATTATAACAATATCCCAATAGAACATTGGATGTGTATCTATAATGTAATTATTGAGAAGTAGCTCAATTAACTGATTATAAACGATTGAAAATGGTAATCCTTCAATCAATCCCCCACTCAAACCTTTTAAATAAATTATAGGAATAACTGCACCTGAGAAGAGCAATATAACTAATGTTAATAATATTTTCAATATATAATTAATCGCTGTCCTAAAAGTAATATCTATTAAAACAAATATGCTTGTTAAAAAGAATAAATAGTATGATAAGCACACTAATAGCCCAGGTAAATTATACATCTCAAACTCAGGCTTGAGATACTTTAATATCATCCATAACCCTAATGCACTCCATAACATTGTATACAGTAAACTAAATAGACCTCGTACAATCGTCAGTTTTTCATATGAGAAATGAAACATGCTTAATCTTTCTTTTAAAGCATCTTTTTGGTTCATTTTTAAAATACTAAAAATAGAAAAGAAGAAGAAAAAGATAGAAACGAAATAAATAGAAATCGTATAATAGCTTGTTGTGTCAAATACTTTTATTGCGTGTTCATCAAATGAACCGCCTCTATTTAATCCCGTGAATAACATATCGGTCATCATGGTTAATAGTTCGTTTTCTGTAGCATTAGGATAAAGAGATGCATAAGACATTGCCCCTCCCATAGATAACATTAAACGACTATATACCGAATCAGTTAGCTGTAAAATAATAATACTTTCCACTGATTGTGCGTCATATGTATTAACAACGATTGGTAATTCTCCATTTTTATAAAATGCTTTCGTCATACCATCTTTAAACAGAAAATAACCATCGATTTTCTTACTTTTTAATAATTCACTCGCCCTTTTTTCATTATAATGATTAATCGATAAATCATTACCTAACGATTGACCGTCTCCAATAGCATTTAAAATCAATTTCGTTTCTGTAGAATGATCTTTATCAACTATTCCAATTGTAAAGTTATCTTCATCCTGATTCATTTGGTTAACACCAATAATAATGCCTAATACTGCTATAAATAATAATAAAATATATGCAATCAAATACCACTTTTTAATTAAAAAAGAGTGGTATATGTTGAACAATTTGATTGTCGACATACTACCACTCCTCTCTTATCTATTTAAGATTTTCAACAAGGTCTTCACCAATTTTTTCTCCACTATCTTCAATTTCTTTAGTTAAATCATCAATTTCTGATTCTGATAAACTATTAAAATCAATAGCGCCATCTTTTTTGAACTTAATGTCTTTCTTAAGTTCAGATTTTCCATCCATTATTAATTTAATCTTTTCTCCAGATACATCGAAATCAACATTTAATTTTTGTTTTTGTTGATTATTTTTAGTATCAGTCGTTAAATTATGATCATAATTTAAGTCAAAGTTTTGACCGTAAGACTGTCCAAAAGTAACTTTACCTTTATCAGTACGTTTATCGCCATCAACTTTAGATTTGTTATCTAATTTAAGTGTTGTTTTAGAATATTCATTCTCTTCAAATCCTAATTCATATTTATCACTAATTTCATCACCGTTAGTAGATTTACCTTTTAATGTGAATCCACCTTCTTCACCAGGTGCTGAAACTTTGTAATCTACTTGAACACCGTCATCGATAACATTTGTACCTTCGATTTTAACTTTTTCATCATCTTTATCTGTGATTGTTAAATCACGTTTTAATATTTCTTTACCATCTACATAAATAATAGATTTTACTTTAGGATATTCTGATGCATTTTCATCTTTTGCATCTTTCAGTAAATCTTTAATTTCTTTATCATACTCTTTTACATTACCTTGTTTTTCAACAATGTTCTTTAAGTCTTCGTCTTTTTTAGCTTCTTCAAGCATCGCTACAACGATTTTCTTAGTATCTTTTGAACTTAAGTTCATTGTTACTTTTTTCAATTCTTTTTCATCATCAAAGATTTTAACTTTTTCTTTATCTTTTTTAAAGTTGTCATCATCTAATTGATCTACAAACAAATCACTATATTTTTTAGATATTTTATCAATATCATCTTGTGAAATTTGTGAACTTGATAAAATTGTATTTAAGTTTAATGAATCATTTGTGATGTCTTGTCCATCAGCTGTATCTAAAGACTCACCTGAAGCTTTTTCAACACCTTTTTTAATTTCATTATTTTTCACTTTATAAATATCTTTAAATAATGGTGTTTCTATGTATTGATTATTTTTATCTGCACTCCATTGGAAATTACCAATTTTATTATCCGCAATGGTTGGTTCAATACCTAATTTCGAATTTTTCTTCTTAGGATCGTGCCCTACATTAAGCACTAGATTTGTAGAATCTACTACTGATTTTGGGATACCCATTTGAGAAAGTAAAGTATCTGGTACTTCTGCTCCAAATTTCAATGAAGACTCATATGATTCATCTTTCATTTTCTCTTGAAATTCTGCTTCGTTTTTAAATCTATCATTGAAATACTCTTTCCATGATTTTGCTGATTCTTGTTCACTTAATAAATATGTATTTTTAGGAGTGTTTGTTAAAAAGTAATATGTTGCTGCTCCACCAATTCCTACTACTGCTAAAAATAATACTACGATTCCTACAATAAGTAATTTTACCTTATTAGACATTCAAGCACCTCTTTTTCAAATTTATATTAATATCATAACAAATGTTACAAGATTATGACATAATATTTAAGAAATAATTATATTTTTTTGGAAATGCACATTTTCCCCGGTTTATTATAACTTTCTTGCATTTTATTTTTTTGAATTTTAATAACTTGGGAATTAGATGGCCAAAGTGCTGGAAATATCATTTTACCCTTAAACTGTTTCCATAAAGGATCTATATAATAATAGTAATGTTCGTCAAAACCAATTAATAAAGTGACATGTATATTTGTTACAAACTCTTTCTTTTTATTCCCTATTTTGAACATTTTCTTAACCGGGGACTGACCTAACGTAGTATGATAAATAACTACAGGATGACCACTTTCGATGATCTTTTCTAAATCCTTTAGTTCTGTACCCGTACCATCAACTATATCATTATCATATTTATTCAAAAATAATGCTAATACATTTGGGAATATTGTTTGATGATAACCAAACTTAATTAAAAAGTGATTTCCAACATAACCTTTTTGAGGATTATCTGAATGAGTTGGCCAGTTACGCATAATTGTTGTCGCATCAACTTTTTTATTATAGTAATTTAGTAACATTGAACATGAAGTACCTTCACATCCCATTACCATTGGAATAGGAAACAACTGGCTTTTTGGTTTAACATTTAATAATACGCGCATAAAAGTTCTCCTTAATTTTTTACGACATGATATATGAAAGTAAGTTAACATAATTAAAGTACACCACAATGATGCACTTTACTCAATACTATTATAATATTTCTGCTTCAATTTCCATCAATAAATGCTTTATCTTTTTATGTTGTAGTTTTGAGACTTGAATGGCTACTGTACGTTCATCTTTATCATTTCTTTTTTTAGAAATTAAACCTTTCTCTTTCAAGTGTTGTACTGCTTTTGAAATATAATATGGTTTAAATTTAGATTGTTTAATAATGTCTTTAACATTATAACAATCCTTCTCTCCTTTATATATATACACCAGTATATACAACTCTTCAAAAGACAACACAAACTCACTTTTTATTTTAGAGAGATGATCTTTCGCCTTTTTACTAACAGATACTAACTCAACGATATTTCTAATTGGTACTGATACTGTTTCCATTGCAAACAACTCCTCAAGTTAAAATAGCTAGTTGTTGAATTGGTTTATTGTGCAATCTTTAGTATCTATAGCATATTTTTCCTTTTCAACACAATGAATTAATAATATTTATTATTTTATAATGAGTTTTAAAAACATTCAATAAATTTTCAAAAATCGACTTTTCAATATTCACATTTTTTATGTAAAAGCTTTAATACCAACGCTTACCACGTTCAACCCTTAAAATTATCACCTATGTTCAATATTTGTATTTTTTATATTTTAAAAGTTAATTACTTTTAAAATATAAAAAAGAGCCAACAAAGTCCATGACTTTGTTGGCAGTTTTAAAAAATATATTATTTTTTCTTACCTAATGTATCAATAAAGCTTAATGCTGATAAACCTAACAATGTTAATGCATTTTTAGCACCTTTAAAACCATGACCAGCTTCATAATGTTTATATGCTGCGACTGTCATAACTGAACCTACAAGAACTGAACCTAATCTTGATAAAGATTTATTACAAGCACTTAAGAATAAGAAAATCGATCCTATTAATTCTAATCCGCCTGCTAATTTCATTGAATTTCTTGAAAGACCGAATCCTTCTTCAAATTGTTGAGCCATACCGTCGTCATCTTTCACTTTTGGTTGACTTGATTCAAAAATTTGTTTACCTACATATACATTTAATAAATATCTTAACATTACTTCATTTCCTCCTTGTTTTTCATATATTCATCTATTATTGGTTTTACTTTTTCACCTAATAGTTGAATAGACTTTAATACTTTTTCATGTGGCATAGAGCCTACTGGTAAATGTAACATAAATCTATTAATACCTAGATCTTCATGAATTTTAATAATTTTTGATGCAACTGTTTCTGGACTACCAACAAACAATGCACCATGAACAATTTCTTGTTCAAATTTTTCAATTGAATACTGTGGCCATCCACGTTCTTGACCTAATTGATTAATGACATAAGCACTAGATGGATAATATTCTTTTTTAGCTAATTCATCAGTATCGGCAACATAGCCCCATGAGTGAGTCGCAATAGGTAATTGTGACGTATCAAAACCGTTAGATTCTGCTACTGCTTTATACATCGCGATATTACGCTTAAAGCGACTCGGCGCACCACCTATAATAGCATAAGTAATTGGCAATCCCAATTTTCCTGCTCTCATAGAAGATTCAGGGTTACCACCTGTAGCTAACCAAATTGGTAATTTATCCTGAACAGCTCTTGGAAATACCTTTAAATTATCAATCGAAGCTCTCGTTTCCCCTTGCCAATTCACTGTTTCATTTTCATTGATTTGTAATAATAAATCCAATTTTTCTTTATAAAGTAAATCATAGTCTTTCAAGTCATAACCAAACAATGGGAATGATTCTATGAACGAACCTCTGCCCGCCATGATTTCTGCTCTACCATTACTGATTGCATCTAATGTGGCAAATCTTTGATAAACTCTTACAGGATCGTCTGAAGATAGAACAGTTACAGCAGAAGACAATCTAATATTTTCAGTTTGACTAGCTGCAGCAGCTAATACTGTAACTGGATCAGATACTGCATAATCTTCTCTATGATGCTCTCCTAATCCATATATATCTAAACCGACTTGATCTGCTAATTTAATTTCTTCTACGATTTGATTGATTCTTTCATGAGCAGAAAATGGTTCTTCTACACCATTAATAGGAGAGATTTCAGCAAATGAGGATAATCCTAGTTCGAATTTCATGTTCTCACCTCGATATAATTATTATACTAGATGTAATTATAATACTAAAATGAAAATTGTCAATATTTATATATCAAAATCTTACGATTTTGAAAGTGCATGCTTGCCTGGGGGTATGGTTCGAGCCTGTAGTCTCTCTCTCATACTATTCCCCCGGGCGTCAGCACTTCACAAAATCGTGAGTAATATCTAAGTGAAATTAGGATTAGTGAAATTAGGATTACGGTGTTCAGTGAGTGCTCTAGATAAATCGCACGCTTGCCTCGGGATACGATTCCCTCAATTTAATAAAGACTAATATTTATTAATCTTCATTTTCCAATTCACAAATTTTTAAAATTGCCTGTTTCAAAGGCATTTCTTGTTCATATATTCTCAACTGATCAATCGTTTCTGGATTTAAATAAATACATTTAACGGGTTCATCATTATGAAAAGCAACTACAGCTTCACCGTCATCTGTTCCTTCAAACATTCTATCTACATCTGTAAAATACTGTTTTAAAACATATATTAATGCATCACTATATCTTTCTCTATCTGTTTTATATGCTTCAATCTGACTATTTTCAATGTAATACGCATCTACAATGCTCATGCCATCTATATTAAGTGGTTCTTTATTATTAACAGTCCCTAAATGTTGTTTCTTTTTTAAAAATTTAAACATTTCCAACAACTCCACCCTCATTACACAAATTAATTTGATTTACTTCTTTGATATTCTTGATATTCAAAGAATACTTGAAATAACATAATCAACATTGCAGGATGATATTGGTCGCTCATGACATTAATATCATGATTAGAAGCAATCTTAAACCTTTCAGATTTTGTTTCCATAATAACTGCATCTTGTTGATCCGTAACTTTAACTGATCTAGAAATAAACCCAGACTCAAATTGTAAAGAATCGTTTTTAACACCATTAAAAACAATTTTAGGCTTAAGGCCAAATCTCGTTTCAAACGTACCTATTTTAGTATCATTTTTATAAACTTCCCAAACCGTTTTAAATGGTGTCTTAAGTTTACCTTCTATTGAGCGTTCTTGTATAACTTTGTATGATCCACCATCAAATTCGATTTTGAAATTATGCTTTTTTCGTCCTAGCAATGCAAATGTTTCTTGCTTACTAGATGTATAGTATAAACTCATCATATAAACTGGATTGTTTTGTTCATCATATATTTCAATAGGTTTAGTTGATGCTCCAAAAAAGTTCTCCTTAAAATGAAACAGTGCCATAATAGCCTCCACAAAATTACTTATTTAATAAGCTCATTTTACCATAGCTAAATTTTGTGCACCATAATTATCCTTGTACTGAAGTATAATGTCTTCAATCATATGATTGACTTCTGACTCAACGTTTTTATGAATAGATACTAACACTATCCTTTCATCATGTTCATCTCTTTTTTTATTTACATATTTTAATTGAACTAGTGTCTTTATCGATTTATTTATTTTAACTAAATACCAACCAAATTTGTTTTTTATATCCTTTAATGTACATGGTTGTTGTTTAGCGTGCTGAATAAACAACAATACCATAAAGTGATCTATATTTAATTTATAGTTGTTAGTAATGCTATTGTGTATATTTGAAATACAAGAATTTATTTTCACAATATAATCAATTACGCTATGTTCTTTACTATTTAAGTTAAAAGCATTTAATTTATTATGCATGCTTCTTTCAATGCGATTAATTAACTGTGTAATTTTTGTTTTGTGACGAGTTTCTACTATTATAATTATTTTTCTCTCATCTTTCTTAGATCTCTCTTTTTTATAATAATTCAAGTTATGTAAATATGAAATAACATGCGTTAACATTGTTTGATTAATCTCAAGTACATGTTTAAATTCCGATGCCGTAAAAACTTCTTTATCGCTATAGTCATTGATGTATTTTAAAACCTTTAAATGATAGATATTTAATGAGTACTCATTTTTCAAAACTTTCTTTGCTTGTATATTTAAATAATGCAATTCTAATAAATGATTAATTTGATTTTCCATTGATCATACCACCTTAGTTTATTTTTTGTTTTATATAAATATGCTTTATAGCATATGGAGAAGTATAAAATTGAACAATCAACTTTCCGATTTCTCTTTTAAAACTTACTTCAGCCATGTTCTTATGATTATCCCCATCACTATTAATGATGAGTTGATTATTTTTGATGAGAATATCATGGTGTCTATATTCTATTTCTCCTAGTTTAAAGCCATTGATGTTAATTCTTTGATGCAACCTATTAAAAATCTTCATATTCGGAAAAATTATAATCTGATACTCATTGAGATAATGTGTCATAAGTATCAAGCCATTAAAATACACAATATCTCCTCTTAAACGTTTTAAAGTTAATATCAATTCAAATAATTGATAATGACTTTCCTTATTTAATTGTAGTTCTTTAATCATGAGATGGCTGCTTTGCGAAGGAATCATACTATCTAACCATGTGTCATCAATAATCATAGAAATATTTTGGTTAAACGCTATACTCCATTTAAAAATTGATATGAGTGATTCTATTCGGTTAGGGATGTTAGGCTGATATAAGATGTTTAAAGAGGGATTATTTTTCAAGATAGATGTTATATCTTTGTCGGAGTCTATTTCATGATGCACTTTACATGCTATTTGTTTATTGTCATTCACCTTATGAGACATGCGTTTTGCTAAATAATTGTTTTGCTTATTAAGTACTAATATTACCTTAGATTCTTTTAAGTTATCTTGGATGATTTTAGAAATACGATTAAATTGATAATATGATGCATCAATATAAAATTGAAAACTACGTTGTCCATAAAAATATGTGCAATCTGTTAAATAATTTAATAACCTCTTAAAAATTAGAGTGAACTCTTCTATATTTTGATTTTTTCCTAACTTCACTTCGAAAGAAATATCAAACTGATGTTCCAATGAAAAAGAGAACATTTGATGCACAAGCTTATTATTTTCAAAATTCGACTGGTATAGCTCATAAAATAATTGGTGTGAAAATAATAATCCAAATAAACCAATTTCCCTTC
The DNA here is from genome assembly GCF_022387115.1 of Mammaliicoccus sp. F-M27. NCBI lineage: Bacteria > Bacillati > Bacillota > Bacilli > Caryophanales > Staphylococcaceae > Mammaliicoccus > Mammaliicoccus sp. F-M27. The sequence continues at coordinate 91,287 of NZ_JAJNIE010000006.1, forward strand.
TCATCGATAACAACTTAGACTGTTGAAAATTATTCGTCAGTGTTTCTATATCCCTAATATATATTAATAAGTTTGGTGTCGAAATCTTTGAACGTATTTTATTTTTCATATTTATATCAATACTTACATAATCTACATCACGATCTGTTAAGTATTTGATTTGATCATTAATATGTTCAAAGCTTCTGAGTAACGTTGTATTTTTATTATGAAAAGGATAATAATGGTCATTTTCAAGTTGTTTTCTAAACTTTGCTGGTGTTATATGATATTTATCTCTGAAATGCGTTATAAATCCTGATTCATTAGTAAAGCCATTATCGTTCGCAATTTGTGATATTAATTTTTTAGTATACATTAAATCAAATGCACTATACGATAATCGAATGTTCCTTAACAATTCATTAAATCTCATACCCGTCACTTCTTCGAGCTTATTAGAAAACCTTCTAACGGATAACAGGCACTGTGTCGCTACTTTCCCGATATATAATTTTTCTTTGTAATGCTCGTACATATAATTAATGCCGCTATAGACATCAATATTATTGGAAATTATTGTTCCATCTAACTTTCTGTATAAATGGAGTGTCATCACGAGCTGGTTAATATATTCCAAGATTTTATTTTGCTTTTCATTTTCACTTTGATCATTCACGTAATTAACGATCAATTTATTCATGTAAAATTTAAGCACACTCAAATCTAACTTATCTTTATTAATGTAATACTTCTTATTAAATCGAAAAAATTTATCAAGTTCTACTCTTGATAAAAATAGACATGCAATAACACTTTTCTTACTTGATAATATTCGATAATGATCTAAGTCATTAATAACGATCATATCATTCGATTTGTACATGTTAGTTTTACCATTAATAGAAATATTACTACTTCCTTCTATTATATATAGTAAAAGCAAACCTATATTAAATTCTGATTGAACATTTAAAGTTTGGTATATTTTTAAATTACAATCATACATCATATTGAACACCTCTAATCAACTTGAAACATCTTTATTTATAAGTAAGGATAATTATAATTCAATAAATATTATTAAAAATACTTTATTCTTGACTTTTTATAATGAAATTTTGTACTTATTTTAATTCCTTAAAAGCTATAACTTTTTTGTTAATCGATAATGATGATAAATATTAATTAGCAAAGTCAAATATTTGATTATGTCTTAAATATTACAAACGTGTAACAAAGAAATTTATTTAATAACTGAATAGCTTTAAAAACACCGTTGTTACAACGTTTTTCATTCCGTGTGAAATGTTCGGAATTATTACATGAATTCATTAGATATTTAAATTAAATTACAAAGCTTTAACATTCAACACAAAGCAATCTATTTCTGATAAAGTAGATTTTGTTGATTAACAGCGAAGAAAAAAACTTATGAGAAAAAAAACATAAAACATATACGAAAAAATATTTTTAAATTATCTAGGAGGATTTACAAATTATGAAAAAATTAGCAACAGCAGCAATCGCTACGGCAGGAATTGCAACATTTATGGCACATGACGCAGACGCAGCAGAAAACAATCAAGGATATAATCCAAACGATCCATATTCTTATTCTTACAATTACACAATCGATCAAGAAGGTAATTACAATTACACTTGGGAAGGTAACTGGAATCCTTCATCTCAATATGGTAACCAAGCTCAACAACAAGTAGCTAACACTACACCATCAAATAATACAGCTTCTTCAAATAACGAAGCAGCTTCAAATACAAATTATTCACAACCAGCATTCAATGCTGCACCAAATGGTGGTGGTTCAGGAGAATCAAGTAATGCTTCTTCAAACCAAAATAACGTTCGTGTAACAACTACACAAGCACCTACATCAAGTAACCAAGCAACTACATCAAACTCAAGTTCAAACGTTAGCACTACAACTACATCAACTTCTCGCCCATCAACTGGCGGAGGCGCTAACTTATACACTTCTGGACAATGTACTTATTATGCATTCAGCAAACGTCCTGATTTAGGTAGCACTTGGGGTAACGCAAATAACTGGGCTAGCGCAGCAGCTCAATCTGGTTACACTGTAAATAACAATCCATCATCAGGAGCTGTTTTACAATCTACAGCTGGTGGATATGGTCACGTAGCATACGTTGACAAAGTAAACTCTGACGGTTCTATCCAAGTTTCTGAAATGAACTACCAAGGTGTAGGTGTTGTATCAACTCGTACTATCTCAGCTTCAGCAGCTGGTTCTTACAACTACATTCACTAAGAACAATATAAATGCAAAAAGAGCAATCATATGATTGCTCTTTTTTTTGCTTTCTTATGCTTTTACCTTTTTTATACCTATACCTGTCATACCATAAAATGCTACGAAAAATACACATAAGTAGCATGGTACTGCCCACCAGAAAAAATCTCCTAATGAAACATGTAATAAATCTCGGTAATAAATACCTGAAGTTCCCCATGGAATAAATGGTAATACCATTGTCCCACAATCTTCTAGTGTTCTAGATAAATTTACGCGATCTAACTTTCTTTCATTATACATATCCATTAGCAAGACACCAATCATGATAATGACAACTGAAGCAACGCCAGCTGCAAATACAAGTATTAAACTTCCTGCTATTGTCACTAATATAAGATGTGAGTCTTTTGAAACTTTACTAGATATGGTCGTTAATATCACTTTCAAACTCCCCGATGCTTCAACTATTCCTGCAAAAGCATATCCACAAAAAATAGTAACAACTATTTCAGTCATACTCATAATGCCACCACGTTTAACAAGATCTACCATTGAATTTGATGCATCACTACTTGCTAAATTAGTCATGCTTATGTCAAAGCCATTCATCGTTACATTAAATGCATCTACAATATCGAAGCCATTATTGATAACACCGACCAACATGGCTACTAAACTTGATAACAACATCATTGGTACTGTTGGTTTTCCTATACTAATGCCTGCAACAATAACAATTACAGGTAGCCATACCCAAAAATTTAAATTAAAAGCTGTATCGATATTATTTAATAATGTATTAATGCGTTTACTTTCAACATTATCAGAATTAAATTGTAATCCAGCAATAAACCATACAATCAATCCGATTATTGATGCTGGTATAGTCGTCCACATCATATGCTGAATATGCTTAAAAATATTAACTTTCGTTACTAATGCAGCTAAATTTGTCGTATCAGATAATGGTGACATTTTATCACCAAACACGCCACCTGCAATTACAACACCTGCAACCATACCTAATGGAATATTCATTTCAGTGGCAATAGCCAGTAAAGCAATCCCTGCAGTTCCAACTGATCCCCATGCAGTACCAGTTGCTACAGATGTAACTGCTGTAATGATAAATGCTGTTACTAAAAAATATGTCGGATTAATCATTTCTAATCCATAGTAAATTAATGCAGGAACAGTTCCTGAAAACATCCACGTCCCGATTAAAATACCTACTGAAAAAATTATGTATATAGCTGGCATAGCAGTTGCAAGTCTTTTAGTAATACCGTCTTGTAAATCTTCCCACGATAAACCCACTCTAATCGCTATGAAACTGGCATATACGGCAGCAATGATTAATAATGGCTGAATTGGATAATGCAATATACCAAAACCAATCAATACAACTAGCCCCATTACGAATATAGTAGAAATAGCTTCCAATAAAGTTGGTAATCTTTTCATAAAAATCCCCCTCTACATATAAAATCCATTAATAAAAAAGTAGTTGCAAATTTTGCTAACTACTCATTTTCTTATTATTAATAACGTAAATGAAATATTACAAGAAAATGACAATCATTTTCTCACAATTAACCGTAAAATCCCATAGTGGTACGATTAACCTTATATTACTAGATGTCATAATATCCCGTAAATATTACTAAATGATTGTATAGCATTATGATTACGTAACAACTGTATGAAATTGAACACAAACATAAAATCATCTGTTAAAGTAATGTTTGTCGTCGGAAAACGACACACTTAAAAACTTAAATTATAAATTAAAACATATACGAAATTTACGGAGGAATATTTAAAATGAAAAAATTAACAACATTAGCAGTATTAACTACGGGATTAGCAACAACAATTATAGGGAATGGAGAAGAGGCTTCTGCAGATACTTTCAATAACACACAAGCCCCTCAACAAACTCAAACACAAAACTATAATAATAACTATAACCAAAACTACAATACTTCAAACATGAGCCAATCATTTAGTTCATCAGTAACACAAACAGCAACTCAAAGCACGAGTTCATCAGCTAACTTATATACAGCTGGTCAATGTACTTATTATGTATTTGACAAAAAACAAGCTGACGGAGACCCAATAAGCTCAACTTGGGGTAATGCTAACCAATGGGCAGCAAATGCAGCAGCTGACGGTCACACTGTAAACAACACACCTAAACAAGGTTCAATCTTACAATCAAATTCAGGTGCAATGGGTCACGTAGCTTACGTTGAAAATGTAAACTCTGACGGAAGCATTGAAGTTTCAGAAATGAACTACCAAGGTGAAGGCGTAGTATCATCTCGTACAATCTCAGCTTCAGAAGCTGGATCATACAACTACATTCACTAAGAAAATGATATTTCAAAGCAGCTATTATTAACGTAATAGCTGCTTTTTTTGTAATGATTTATCATTGCTATTTAGTAAGAAGATTGTATACTTAAATAGTTAAGGAGGGATAATATTATGACTAATACTGAACAAAATCCATTTCAACATTCTACTTTAGATGATGATAATGCTCAATTGAATGAAAATACAAATACGAGTGATGATGATCGATTATTTGGTATGCTTATATACCTTACGAGTTTCTTTGGTAGTTTTTTCGCACCACTTATCATTTGGCTAATTAAACGAGATAACTCGCCTTTTATAGATAAGATTGGCAAAGATTATTTGAATTTCTTTATTTCGTATACTATTTGGATCTTCGTTTCAGGTCTCTTATGTATCATTTTAATTGGCTTGATTTTAATACCTATTTTGTTTGTTTTACTATTTGTATTTACGATTATAGGTGCTATCAAAGCATATAAAGGTGAAACATATTTACCACCACTATCCATTCAATTCATAAAGTAATATTTTATTGAACACTTTTTCTATAAAAGTGTTCTTTTTCCATTTTAGTGAAAAACTGGATAATTACTTCAATTTCAAAAGATGCTAAAATTACGTATACTCTTATACTTGTAAGAGTTGCTTCTTTTATGAATCCCCTTTTTAAACGTTACTTGTGCACTTCCATAAATGGAAAGGCATAATTTTTTTTGTGTTTTATACTACAGTGCTTTAAAGGAGGAATTTTTATGGATCAAAAATTAAAAAAACCGAGAAAGAGATATATAAGCTTACCTACACAAATATTAATTGCTTTAATATTAGGTGTTGTTGTAGGCTATTTTTTAAATGGTCAGGATCATCTGATTAAATTTATAAAACCTGTTGGCGACATATTTTTAAATCTTATCAAAATGATTGTTATACCAATCGTTTTCTGTTCATTGGCATTATCAATATCTAATGTTGGTGATATGCACACTGTCGGAAGATATGGTTGGAAGACACTTTTGTACTTTGAAATTATTACAACAATCGCAATTGGTTTAGGAATCATATTCGGAAACTTATTTAAACCTGGTCTAGGTATAGATGCGACTAAGCTTCCTAAAGGTGATATTTCCAAATATGAACAAACTGCTGATGCAGCAGAAAAATCTACATATGGAAATCATATGATAGATACGATCGTTGGTATTATTCCAACTAATATCTTTGAAGCGTTGACTTCCGGAGCATTACTTCCGATTATTTTCTTTGCTGTATTCTTCGGTTTAGCGATAGCTGCAATAGGAGAAAAAGGTCAACCTGTTAAAGATGTTCTAAATGGTACTTTAGAAGCTGTATTCTGGATGATACATAGAATTTTAAGATTAGCGCCTTATGGTGTATTTGCTTTTATCTGTGTAACAATCATGACATTCGGATTATCTGCTTTAATACCATTAATGAAATTAATGGCTGTCGTAGTTGGTGCTATGGCCTTCTTTATTATTGTAGTGTTAGGAATAGTTGCTAAAATTTGTGGCATTAATATATTCTCTATCATTCGTATCTTAAAGGATGAATTGCTATTGGCATTCTCTACTTCAAGTTCAGAAACAGTATTGCCATCTGTAATGGAAAAAATGGAAAAGTTCGGTGCTCCTAAAGATGTCGTATCTTTTGTTGTACCAACTGGTTATACATTTAACCTTGATGGCTCTGCTTTATACCAATCAATTGCAGCGTTGTTTGTAGCACAAATGTATGGTGTTCACTTAACGCTTGTAGAACAATTGATATTAATGTTTACATTGATGATTACATCTAAGGGGATGGCTGCTGTACCTGGTACTTCAATCGTTGTTCTAATTACAACTTTAGGTTCTATGGGACTTAACCCAGAAGGATTAGCATTAATTATAGGTATAGATAGACTGCTAGATATGATGAGAACATGTGTGAATGTTGTAGGTAACGCACTTTCAACAGTTGTTATATCTAAGTGGGAAAATAAATACGATCACGAAAAAGGTCAAGCATACCTTAAAACATATAAAAAAGCATAACAAAAAAGATTCGGCTAAGGGGAGCCGAATCTTTTTTTGTATTATTTTAAGGAATCTTGAATTTTTTTGATTTCATCTTCTTTTAAGTCAACAACCATTTCTCCGTCTTTAGTATCTTCTTTCAAAGCTTTTTTAGCTTCTTCTGAATGATACAAGTCTGCTACTTTTTTATAAGTCTTATTGTCTTTATCTTTTGTATTTGCAGCAATGAAATTAATATATGGTTTAGCTGCGTTAGCATTAGGATCTTCTAAATAGATTGGATCTTTCTTAGGATCTAAACCAGCTTTAGAAGCAACGCCATTGTTAATAATAGAAATGTCTACCTCGTCTATTGCTCTAGCAGTTTGTTGCGCATCTACAGCTTTAATATTTAAGTTCTTTTTATTTTCAACGATATCTTTAGGACCACCATCTAAACCGAAATTCTTATCAAGTTTAATGTATCCTGCTTTTTCAAGTAATTTAAGTGCTCTAGCTTGGTTAGAAACATCATTAGGAATCACGACTTTAGCACCGTTTTTCAACTTTTTGATATCTTTAACTTCTTTAGAATAAATGCCTAATGGTGCAAATACTGTTGTTCTAATTGGTGTAATATCTGTATCTTTATTTGCTTTTTCAAATTGATCTAAGAAAGCAAAGTGCTGGAATGAGTTTAAATCAATGTCTCCATCAGATAACGCTTTATTTGGAACGTTATAATCAGAGAATTGTTTGACTTCAATATCTATCCCATCTTCTTTAGCAAGTTCTTTTACTTTATCCCAGACCGCAGTATCATTTGAAGCAATACCAATTGTTACTTTTTTATCATCTTTTTTATCTCCACATGCTGCCAATAATAAGACTAATGCAGCTAATAATGCTAAAACCTTTTTCATTCAAAGCACTCCTTTATATTTGAGTATCATATTCTCTTTAGCTTCTTCTAACAATTCTAGATAATACATTACCTAGCGATTGGATGAGCTGTACCATAATAACTAATATAACAACCGTAATAATGATAACGATCGTATCAAACCTTTGATAACCGTATGCAAGTGCTAAATCACCTATACCGCCACCACCAACAGCTCCAGCCATTGCAGTAGCACCAATCAATCCTATTATTGAAGTCGTTAAAGCTAAAATTAATGAGCCTAATGCTTCAGGTAATAAGAAATGGCGAATAATTTGAAACGGTGATGCCCCCATTGAATGTGCTGCTTCAATGACACCTGAATTGACTTCTAATAATGAATTTTCTACTAATCTTGCTATATAAGGTGCAACATACACTGTTAATGGCACAATTGCTGCTGATGTACCGATTGATGTACCGACAATTAATTTAGTGAATGGTACGATTGCAATTAATAAAATAATGAAAGGTAAAGATCTAAAAATATTAATAATTGGATTCAGTATGTAATATATAATTCTATTCTCCCAAATACCATTCTTTCTTGTGATAACAAGAAATATACCTAATGGAATACCTATTAATGCACCGAGCACTAAAGATACTGTTACCATATATAATGTTTGATATATCGAATCAAATAATTGAGATGAATCTAATGATGATCCAAACATTATGCATCAACCTCCTCAAACTCAATATTTAATTCATTTAAATATTGGTAACTATTTTGAATTGCTTGTTGCTCACCTTTTAAACGTAATGTTAAATATCCTACTGGTGTACCTTGGATATCAGACATTGAGGCAAATAAGACATTAATTTGAACTTGGTATTTAGTAATTAAATCATTGATAATAGATTGTGTAACTTGCTCACCATCAATATAAAGTTTAATATCTGTCGCATTTTGCTCTTCTGGAATTAATTTACGTAAATTTGGCGATATATCTGTTGTAATGACAGTTGAGACAAAGTTCTTTGCTGTAGCAGTCTCTGGATGACTGAAGACGTCTAATACTGGCCCAATTTCTATCACTTTACCATTTTCCATTACAGCAACTTTATTACAGATTTTTTGAATCACACTCATTTCGTGTGTAATTAATAAGATTGTAACGCCGAACTGTTCATTAATTCTTTTTAATAACTTTAATATTGAATCTGTTGTTGCAGGATCAAGTGCACTTGTAGCTTCATCACACAATAAAATTTCAGGATCAGTTACAAGTGCTCGAGCGATTGCTACTCTTTGCTTTTGCCCTCCTGATAATTCGTTTGGGTATTGTTTACCTTTATCTTCTAACCCTACGAATGCTAACAATTCATCAACTTTTGCTTTAATTTTATTTTTACTTATTCCTTGTAAAATTAAAGGCATTGCAACATTATTAAATACAGTTTTTGAATTCAATAAATTGAAATGTTGAAAGATCATACCTATATTCTTTTTAACACTTTGTAATTCTTTTTTAGAATATTGATTTATGTCATGGCCATTAACGATGACCTCTCCCGATGTCTTTTCCTCCAACACATTTACAAGTCTTATTAAAGTGCTTTTCCCGGCACCACTATATCCTATAACACCGAATATATCTTGTTCTTCTACTTTGAAACTTACATCTTCTAAAGCTTGTATTTCAGAATTCTTTTGTTGGAAAATCTTATTAACATTTTTAAACTCTATCATATTCATTATCCCTTCCGAATTCTTATTAATATGATAAGAATTATATTGGTGTTTACGTTTATCGTCAACACTAAATATCAAATTTTTCTAAATATTCAATCTCAAATATTGTATTTTTGCACATAAATAATTTATTAACAATATAAAAATACATTCTTAACATATGAAAGCGTTACCAAATATTTATTGACAATTTTGTGACATATCAATAAAATGAAACTTAAGATGTATATTTACAATAATCAAAGGGGGTTATTTTAATGGCAGATCATGATTTTAAACGTATTGCCGCAGATCCAAAGTTTAAAGAACTCGTTAAAAAGAGAAATAGCTTTATTTTTCCTATTTCTATATTTTTTATTTTTGCTACACTTCTTTTTCCAGTCTTAACTGGATATACAACAATTTTAAATAATATTGCGTTTTGGAATATATCATGGGCATGGATATACGCATTGTTACTATTTATTATGGTATGGACACTCGTAACCATATATATGCGTAAAGCCAAATCTTTTGATAAAGATGCTGAAGCATTATTAAAAACTTATAGAGAGGAGCAGCAAAGATGAATCCAATCGTTGTTATAATGTTTTTAATATTTGTCAGCATTACATTATTAATTACATATTTCGCATCTAAAAGAACACAATCAACTAATGACTTTTATACAGCCGGTGGAGGACTTACAGGTTGGCAAAACGGTTTAGCTATTGCTGGAGATTATTTATCAGCCGCTTCATTTTTAGGAATTGCAGGCGCTATCGCTTTATGGGGTTTTGACGGTTTCTTCTATAGTATAGGTTATTTAACAGCTTATCTTATCGTGCTATATATTGTTGCAGAGCCATTAAGAAATCTTGGTAAATACACGTTAGCTGATATGATCGCTGCAAGGTTTGAACTAAAAAAAGTGAGAGCCATGGCAGCAGTATCATCAATCACAATCGTTATATTTTATATGTTGGCACAACTAGTTGGTGCCGGTGCTCTTATCCAATTACTCTTTGGTATTCCTTATACACTTGCTGTTATTTTAGTGGGGATTATGATGACAATTTATGTGTTATTCGGTGGTATGACGGCTACAAGTTGGGTACAAATGGTTAAAGCCGTCTTGCTTATGATTGGTACAGTTATCATAACGTTTTTAGTATTGTTACACTTCAATTTCAACATTGCTACTATGTTTGGAGAAATGCAAAACATTAAATCAGCTGACTTTAAAGGTGAGTTCATTAACCCTGGGTCACAAGGCAAACCTCCATTAGATAATATATCGTTGATTATAGCGTTATTATTTGGTACAGCAGGACTACCACATATCCTTATGCGCTTCTTTACAGTTAAAGATGCAAAAACTGCAAGATCTTCTGTAATGTGGGCAACTTGGATTATCGGTATTTTTTATATTTTAACAATTTTCTTAGGATTTGGTGCAGCAGCCTTATTAACTCGCGAAGAAATTATTTCTGCTAACCCAGCAGGTAATATGGCCGCACCTTTATTAGCTGCTAAATTAGGGGGAGACTTCTTAATGTCATTCGTTTCTGCGGTCGCATTTGCTACTATCTTAGCTGTAGTTGCTGGTCTTGTATTGACGGGTGCATCTGCTTTTGCACATGATATTTATGGAGAAGTTATTAAAAAAGGGAAAATAACTGAACGAGAACAAATGAAAGCAGCTAAATTAGCTTCTTTAGCTGTTGCTGTAATTTCAATTGTATTAGCATTATTTGCTCAAAACTTAAATGTCGCATTTTTAGTATCTTTAGCTTTCTGTGTTGCTGCGAGTGCAAATCTACCTGTTATCGTATTTACGATATTCTGGAAAAGATTTAATACGCAAGGTGCAATTATTGGAATAGCAGTCGGATTAATTGTTTCTTTAGTACTCGTTATTTTAAGTCCAAATGTAATGAATCCAAACGGTACTGCCTTTATAAAGATGTCACCGTTATTCCCATTATCCAATCCTGCTATTATTTCAGTGCCAGCAGGTTTCTTAGCAGCATTTTTAGGTACATTCTTAGGTAAAACTGAATCTCAAGATAAATTCCGAGAAGTACAAGTTAAATCTGCTACAGGCATATCAACATCAGACACTACACATTAATATCGTATTTATTTAAAACAAAAACTGGTGAGCAATCATTTTCTACAATGATCACTCACCAGTTTTTTTATTTTAATTTAGCTTTCTGTAAAAATCTCACTTTTCTACTTAATGATTTTGATGACAATTTCTTCAACATTTTATTTCTTATTTTGATCTTCAACGTGCTTGAAGTTTGTGCAGATTTGCCAATCTTTCTTGATTTCAAAATCACCTTTTTAGTATGTTTCGTTCTGATTTTATCATAACGTGTTAAAGCAGATTCAATATCTCTATCACTTATTAAGTTTGTTAAAGTTACAGCATCTTCTATAGCTTGTCCTGCACCTTGCCCCATATTTGGAGTCGTAGCATGAGCTGCGTCGCCTAACAAGACAACTCTACCTGATACAAATGATTTTAAAGGTACTAAATCATACATATCATGTTGCAGTATACCTGTTTCTTCTTGAGCGTCTAATACTTTTCTCACTTCATTAGGAAATTGATTAAAGTATGCTTGCAAATGTGGTTTTTCAAATGATTTAAATTGCAGATCATTTTCTTTAGCATTCATCGTGCAGAACCAATATAATTCGTTATCTTTTAAAGGTACAATTCCAAATCTACCTTTATGCCCCCAATATTCTAAAGCTTCATCTTGTTCAAGATTTAATTTTTCATTTACGACACCTCTAAAGCAAGTGTATCCTGCATATTTAGCGGTGGATTTAGGATAAATATTCGTTCTAACAACTGAATGAATACCGTCAGCTGCAATAACTAAATCGAATTGTTCTTCAACACCATTTTCAAAATAAAGACGTACAGAGTCTGGCGTTTGTTTAAACTCTGTTAATTTATGATTTAATAAAATACGCTCTTTAGGCACGTGTGTTTTTAAAATCTCATGAAGTACATTTCTATGAATTGTTACATTTAGATTGTCGTCTTGATTCATCATTAAGGCATTTAGAAATTCATCTAAATCAGATTTGATTTCTATTTTTCGTAACGATTGACCTTCTTGTTCAATAGCATAAGCCATTTTGTATTGTTTCAGTGCTTTTAACACATTGCTTCCAATGCCTACACCAGCACCTACTTGATCTAAATTATTACGCTTTTCATATACATAAACATCATGCCCAGTTTGGCAAAGTAATCCAGCAGCAGTTAAGCCACCTATGCCCGCACCAATTACAGCAATTTTCATTTTTGTTCACTACTTTCTTTGAAATAAAAGTTAATTATATAACTACATTTTAACACGAACAAGTATATATAAATAACCCCAGTTCTATTTACAGAACTAGGGTTAAAAGTTATTTGTAATAATCTTTATATATTTTCGATTTTTTTAAATCATGTTTATCGTAATAACTTTCCATTATCTGACCTATACTTGTTGCCCAATTGACATCAGTTGCATAAAGATGTTGTCCAGGATTATACGGATTCCATCTCATTTTGTATAACGTATTTTGTTCGTTATTTAGATACTCTTTCTTTACAAACTCTGCTCCCCCATGTATTGCTTTCTCTGGAGAAGTCCAACCTTTCTTACGTGCGTAACTGCTACCTGTCTCAACTGCATCTTGGTCGAAAGCACCTATACCATAAAAATTATAAAATTTCTTACCGTTGGACATTTTCACGCCACTTGCTAATTCAGAATTACCGTTACCAGTTTCTATAAATGCATGACTCATCAAATAAATTACGTTCACATCATATTTTTCTTGAGCGTTTATAAAAGCTTTTTCTTTTCCTTTGAGGACACCTTTATCTTTCAAAATATCTTTAACTTGTTTTTCGGAAATATCAACTTTCTTAGAAAGGTCCATGAATTGTAGATCTGTTTTGCTTTTTTCAATATCCATGTATTTATCTATATCTTTTTTATCAGCGTACACAAACTTATTATCCTTTTGTGTCACAGCAGGAGAGTCACTCTGCGTATGAATTTCAAGCGCTTCTTTATAAGTATGTGTTTGATGTTCCTTAAAAAATGGAGACTCAAAAATAAATAGTAAAACAATAAAAATAATAATAATAACGAGTCCTAATATTAAAGAAAACCTATCTTTCAAAAAGTTAATAACACTCACACCTTTTCTATTTATATAAGCAATGTTACTGTTTAAACTTATCTTATATTTTCTCACATTTCAATAAAATAATATATGAGACTATAAATATCCTCACGAAAGTATAAAAACTGCCACCAAAGTCTATGACTTTAGTGGCAGTTTAAAATTGTTTATTCTGTTCTACTCATACCCTTTAAGAAATTAAGCAGTAACGTGACACTTTGATTAATTTCTGGGTCTTTCAATGCGCCTAACAAATCTGTTACTGACGTTTTTTTGTTCGGATTTGCTCGGTTGGCAACTTTCATGCCATTGTTTATTCTTTTCACAAATGTTGAAGTTTCTTCTATATCTAATTCTCCTAGTAAAAATAACACTTGTCCAAGATTGCTCAAAATGCCTTCATATTGTTCTTTATTGAGTTCTGTTACTAAATTTCCAGTTATGACTTTTCTTTGTACAATTGCTGCATGAACTGCATCTAATGCTTGGGCTTCTTCGAGTGCATCTAGAATATCAATCCCTTTTTCTATCGCCAATTTACGTTCAGCTAATTGTTCTTTTATTTCATTAATGTTCTCTTCGACTTTATATGCTTTACTTTTATTAATACGTTTAATGACTTTAACTCTTTCAGCCATTACGCATCGCCACCTTTACCTGGGAATGTGTAGCTTGATTGATTCCATTTATCTTGAACCCTCACGCTAATTTGTGGCTGTCTAGTTCCAAAACGCGAGTTATGTTTAGGTATTGGAGACTCACCTTTTTTGCTGATCACTTCTAATTTAGCGTAATTATCTTTATATGCAGGTGTGTTCGTATCTTTATCTACATCACTATCGGTAATAAAGTTTGGCGCCCCTTCATTTTGGTCATTTAGTGGGATATAAATATAATTGCCTGTTACTCTATCTGTTACTTGTACATTCACTTCCGTAGTGCCTACTTTAGATGTTATTTTCACTCTCGCACCATTTTCTATTCCATGTTCTTTAGCAAGTTCTTCTGAAATTTCACAGAAGTTTCTTGGTAATTTGTATTTTAAACCTGGCACTTGATAAGTCATATTACCTTCATGAAAATGTTCTAACACACGTCCATTATTGACATGTAATGACATTTCCTCTGTCTGTTTAGATTCAATATTGAATTCTAATGGGTAAAGTTTAGCTTTGCCATCAGGGAAATTAAACCTTTCAGTATATAATAACGGTGTATCCGAACCGTCATCGTTCATAGGCCATTGTAAGCTGTCGAAACCTTCTAATCGATCATACGTAACACCTTTTACTAATGGCATTAATTCCTGAGCTTCAAACCAAATTTCACTTGGATGTTTATAATCCCAATCTGCACCTAGAGACTGAGCGATTAATTGTATGATTTCCCAATCTGGTTTAGAATCACCAAGTGGTTCTAATGCTTTGTTGATTCTCTGAATACGGCGTTCTGTATTTGTAAACGTACCGTCTTTTTCTAATGATGGTGATGCTGGTAACACGACATCAGCATATTCTGCCGTTTTTGATAAGAATAGATCTTGTACAACTAAGAAATCAATCTTCTCAAATGCTGCTCTAACATAATTTATATTGGCATCTACCACACCTGTATCTTCGCCTTTAATATATAGTGAGTGTAATTTACCTTCATGAATGCTATCGATCATTTCATGGTTATCTAATCCTCTTTCAGAGTCTAGTGAAACGTTCCATGCCTTTTCAAACTTATGTCTAATTTCATCATCTGATACATCTTGATATCCAGGGAATGTATTTGGCATACTTCCCATATCGCTACATCCTTGAACATTATTATGTCCTCTTAATGGGTATGCACCCGTACCTGGTCTCATATAGTTTCCTGTTATTAGTAACAAGTTAGAGATAGCTGTACTCGTATCACTACCGATACGATGTTGCGTCACACCCATTGCCCAACAAATGGAGAGCGTATTAACTTCTGTAATTTGTTTAGCGATATGTTTCAATTCAGCCTGACTTATACCCGTTTTGTTTTCTGCATATTCTAAAGTAAATGGCTCTAAACTTTCATAATATGTTTCAAAGTCATTAACCCATTCTGAAATAAATGCTTTATTATGCCAATCTTGGTCGATAATATATTTTGTCACTGCAGATAACCAAACTAAATCTGTTCCTGGATTAGGTTTGTAAAATTTATCTGCACGTTCTGCCATTTCATGTTTTCTAATATCAAATACATATAATTTTTGTCCCAACAGTTTATGCGCTCGCTTAATTTTACTTGCTATTACTGGATGTGCTTCTGCAGTATTTGTACCTATAGTAATGACCATCTCTGCTTTTTCAAGATCTTCTATTGAGCCTGAATCTCCACCATAACCTACAGTTCTGAACAATCCTTGTGTCGCTGGAGCTTGGCAATATCTAGAACAATTATCTACATTATGCGTACCGATAACTTGTCTCGATAACTTCTGCATTAAATAAGATTCTTCATTTGTACATTTCGACGAAGATATAAATGCTAAAGCATCTTTGCCATATTGATTTTTAATTTCAGAGAACCTATTGCTGATTACGCTTAATGCTTCATCCCATTCAACTTCTTGGAAATATCCATCTTTTCTCACAAGAGGTTTTTGCAATCTTTCTTCAGAATTCACATAATCCCATGCAAATTTCCCTTTAACACATGTTGAAATGTGATTGGCAGGAGAATCTTCATGAGGTAAGACTCTTAATATTTCTCTATCTTTCGTCCACACATCAAACGAGCAACCTACACCACAGTATGTACACACTGTTTTCGTTTTCTCAATCGTTTCTTCTCTCATAGCTGCTTCCGAATCAGATATCGCAAATAAAGGTCCATAACCTGTTTCAGCTTTTTTAGTTAACTCAATCATTGATCTTAATAAGCCTGGTTCTTGGTTGGTCATATATCCTGCTTTACCTAACATATTATTTTCCATTAATGCATTACAAGGACATACTGTTACACATTGACCACAATTGACACAACTTGATTCATCAATTGCTTTATCATTATCCCAAATTACCCTTGGTTCATTTCTTTTCCAGTCAATTGTTAAAGTTTCATTAACTTGAACATCTTGGCATACTTCAACACATCTACCACATAAAATACATTGATCAGGATCATATCTATAAAAAGCACCATAATCCTTTTCATAGCCTTTTGATTTAAATGGATTTGATTGATGTTCTAAACCAAATTCACCCATTGTATTATGAATCTCGCAATTTCCATTATTATAATCGCAAACTGTACAATATAATTCATGATGCTCAAGCACTCTGTCCAGTGCTTGCTTTTGAGCTGACTTTACTTTCTCAACTTGAGTATTTACAACCATTCCATTTTCAATCATTGTGCTACACGCACGTTGAAGTTGTCCATTGACTTCAACAATACAAGAATCACATGTTTCTATTGGTCCGAGAGATTCGTTATAACAAATCGAAGGGACAAAGGATAATTTTTGCGCTTTTATAAAATCTAAAAGTCTCATTCCTTCTTCTATAAGAAAATCTTTACCATCAATTGTTAACACTTGATGTGCTTGCATGGTGATTCCCCCTTTATTAAATTATGCCTATAAAAGCCATATTTTATAAAAAGCTTATTTATACGACTTACTTTTGATTATAATTTTGTGATTTTACAATTGCAAATAATACTCGAGAAACCTACCTTTTATAAATTATCAGAAATTTCAAAATTCTTATTGCTAGATTGCTTATTTTTTGCTAATCTATTTTTATTCTCATCTGAAAGAAGGTTTTACTAATGATTACATTTATCTCTAGTATTATAATTTTAATTTTGGGATATGTTTTTTACGGTAAATACATAGAACGTGTCTTCGAAATATATCCAGACAAAAAAACACCTGCATATTGTATGCAAGACAATATGGATTTCGTTCCATTGCCTGCTTGGAAAGGTTGGATGATTCAGCTCCTTAATATAGCTGGACTTGGGCCGGTCTTTGGCGCAGTAGCTGGCGCTTTATACGGGCCGGTCGCATTCATATGGATTGTAATAGGATGTATTGTTGCAGGTGGTGTTCATGATTACTTCTCAGGAATGTTAAGTTTACGTCATGGAGGCGCACAGTTCCCTATGCTCGTGCAACATTATTTAGGAAAGGTTATAAGAGAGTATTTACAGATGTTGTTTCGGTAGTATTAATGATGCTAGTTGCTGCTGCATTCGTTGCTGGACCAGCACAATTATTATCGAGTAAAACACCGATATCTTTCTTTGTAGCATTGATTATCATATTTACTTACTTTATACTTGCAGCAATTTTACCTATAAATAAAATTATTGGCAGAATTTATCCTGTTTTTGGGGTTATTCTAATCGTTATGGCTGTTAGTATCGCAGCTGCACTCATATTCAGTGGAAAGCATATTCCAGAAATTACTGTTCATAATCTACATCCAAAGGGTCTTCCAGTGTGGCCGTTACTAATGGTAACAATATCATGTGGTGCAATCTCCGGATTCCATTGTACTCAAAGTCCTATTATTTCTAGAACGGTTAAAAATGAATCAGAAGGTAGAAAAGTATTTTATGGCGCTATGATTTCAGAAGGTATTATCGCATTAATATGGGCAGCAGCAGGCATGACATTTTTTGGTGGTACAGAAGGTTTAGCTGCTAAATTACAATCAGTAGGACCAGCTGGTGTTGTAGATCAAATATCAATCGAGTTGTTAGGTCCATTTGGAAGCATTCTTGCCCTATTAGGTGTTATTATTCTTCCTATTACAACTGGTGATACAGCACTAAGAAGTGCAAGAATGATTATAGAAGACTTCATGAAAGGTAAAGTAAACATCAAACCAAAAGCATTAATGATTGCAGCAAGCTTTGCTGTAGGTTTACCAGCATTTATACTTTCAATGATAGATTATTCATTTCTATGGAGATATGTAGGATTTACAAATCAAATAGTAGCAACAGTCATGCTATGGGTTAGCGTTTGTTACTTATTGAGATATAGTAAGAAACATTTAGTAGCAGGCATACCAGCATTATTTATGACAGCTTCTATAAGTGTATATGTATTATATGCACCAGAAGGACTAGCTCTCCCTTATCAAACTGCATTAATCGGTGGATCAATTGTATTTCTAATAGTCTCATCATTATACGTACGCACTATATTAAAATACGCAAAACCAAATTCAATGCCAGCACCTGCAAGAGACTTATACACATCATAAAAATTAAAACTTCCGATAGAGTTTATAACAACTTTGTCGGAAGTTTTATTGTATGTTTAGGTTATACTATTTTCTATTATATTTATTATTGGTTATAAAGGTAGAATAGTTAGCGTACTTAATTATATTTTCACTATATCATTTGTAAATAAAAATTATTCATTAAGTGATGGTGGTGATAACTTAATGATTTTATTACTTCTCTATCTACTGTTTAATGATAATGGTGATTCAACCAAGCTATATGATGTTCTTCTCTTTGAATCGCATAATCTAAAACAAGATAGTGACCATAATTATTTTCACGATTTTTTTGATTTTCAAACAATATAACACGTCGTTCTTTTAAATTCATTAACTTAGTTTTATGCAAATGAATTTGCTCTTGGAGCATGATAGGTAATATGGGATCATCTTTATCAGAAACAAAATATAGTTTTAAGTGAAATTCATTTTTATTGATTGACAGTTCAGGTGTTGGAGAAATTAGCCATTCATTTAGCGATTGAAGACCTTTATGAGTGATAAAGTACACCTTTTTTTCTAACTTTTCTCCTGCTATCACTATTTTTTTATCAATTAAAGCACGTTCATTTAGTTTTTTAAGTTGGGGATAAATTTGGCTGTGATTTGCTTGCCAGAATTCTCCAATATCTTTTTCAAATGCCTTTTTAATATCATATCCAGACAAACTTTCATTTTTTAAAAGCCCTAGTAATACGTACTGCAAAATATTTTTTTGAGCCATAATACTCCCTCCTTGACGATTTTTCAAAATAAGTATAACATTTGTATGTAAATAATAACATGTAATTAATTACATGATTTCTAAAGGAGAGTTTTTAATGACTAATAATTTTAATAAATTGAATGATTTTTTAGGTACACATTTAATTTATACTTATGATAATGGTTGGGAATACGAGATGTATGTAAAAAATGAAAATACAATTGATTATCGTATACATGGTGGTATGGTTGCAGGAAGATGGGTAAGAGATCAAGAAGTGAATATTGTTAGGTTAACTGATGGAGTTTTCAAAATCACATGGACTGAACCAACGGGGACAGATGTTGCTTTGGATTTTTTACCTAATGAAGGTATTATGCATGGTACAATTTTCTTCCCAAAATGGGTCGAAGAACATCCAGAAATAACAGTTACTTATCAAAATGATCATATTGAACTCATGAAAGAGTCTCGTGAAAAATACGATACTTATCCTAAATTGGTAGTACCTGAATTTGCAAAAATTTTATATGTCGCTAATGCTGGACAGAATAATGAAGACGTAGTTAGTGAAAAACCATATGATGGTATTTTAGAAGAAATAAGAAACGGTAGTTATTTTAACGAAAATTACAAACGAAATAATAAATAGAGTCATTGAATTTATCAAGTGAAGGCCCACATGATAAATAGCAAACAATCTTTATAATTTGTCCTTTACGATTTTGCAAAGTGCTGACGCCCGGGGGAATAGTATGCGTGAGAGACTACAGGCTCGAGCCATACCCCAGGCAAGCATGCACTTTCAAAATCGTAAGATTTTAAAATAAACTCAAAAAATGTTCGTTTATAAAGCACACCCTCTTAATTTATTAATAGGGTGTGTTTTATTGTATGATTAGGTTATACAATAAAACACACATAACAAAATATTTTAATAAGGAGAGATGAATCATGTCTATTGACATTCAGTCATTAAAAAATAAATTCCCTATTATTTCTAATATAGTTCGTGGAGAACAAATATTTTGGGAAAACCCAGACTATTTAAACAAACATGCTCTACCATTTACATTAGATGATGTAGTTGATGCTGAACAAAGATTATCACGTTTCGCACCATATATTGAAGAAGTTTTTCCAGAAACTCACAATAACAACGGCAAAATCGAATCACCCATTTTACAATTAGAACAATTCAAAGAGACTTGTTTCCCCCATTTAAAAGGTCAACTTTTATTAAAAGGTGATCATGCGCTACCTATTTCAGGTTCTATTAAAGCGCGTGGTGGAATTTATGAAGTGTTAAAATTTGCTGAAGAAACTGCTATTAAAGAAACAGATTTTACTAAAGATAGCGACTATCGCCTTTTAGCGACTGATTCATATAAAGAACTGTTTTCAAAATATCGTATTGCAGTTGGTTCAACTGGCAACTTAGGCTTAAGTATAGGTATTATGAGCGCTCAATTAGGCTTCAAAGTTACCGTTCATATGTCTCAAGATGCGAAAGAATGGAAAAAAGACCTTCTCAAATCTAAAGGTGTAGAAGTTGTAGAGCATGTACAAGATTATGGTTATGCGGTGAAAGAAGGTAGAAAAGTCGCATTAAATGATTCATATTGTCACTTTGTTGATGATGAAGCTTCTAAAGATTTGTTTTTAGGTTATTCTGTAAGTGCCTTACGATTAAAAGAACAACTTAAAGCGATCAATATTCAGGTTGATCAGAACCATCCTCTCTATATATATTTACCATGTGGTGTTGGTGGCGGACCTGGCGGTGTCGCATTCGGTTTAAAACTAATCTTTGGTGATCATGTTCACCCTATCTTTATAGAACCAACAGAAGCACCATGTATGACTTTAGGCATGATTACAAAGTTACACGATGACATATCCGTTCAAGATATCGGACTATCTGGCAAGACGATTGCAGACGGTTTAGCAGTTAGTCGTCCATCAAAACTAGTAGGAAACATCATGACGTCTCTTCTATTTGGTTCTTGCACAGTTGAAGATAATCAATTATATCGTTATTTAAAAGCTTTAAAAGATACCGAAAATATATTTATCGAACCTTCAGCCACTTCAGGTTTTCAAGGTTTAACATATATTCATGATTTAAATTATGATACACCAAATGCTACACATATCGTTTGGTCTACTGGAGGTAATATGGTTCCTGAAAAAGAGCAATCTATTTATTACCAACAAGCTACAGATATAGAAAAAAGGAGTTATAAAGATTGATATTATTAATTATATTAGGTGTTCTTGCTGGATTATGTGTTCCACTACAAACATCAATCAACACAAAACTAGGTGGCTATACTAAATCGCCTATACTTGCATCGTTTTACTCATTTTTGATTGGGACAATCGTGCTTATCGTTATAAATTTAATCATGAATCCACAAAAGTT
Source organism: Mammaliicoccus sp. F-M27 (assembly GCF_022387115.1). NCBI lineage: Bacteria > Bacillati > Bacillota > Bacilli > Caryophanales > Staphylococcaceae > Mammaliicoccus > Mammaliicoccus sp. F-M27. The sequence goes on from NZ_JAJNIE010000006.1 coordinate 113,157, forward strand.
AACCCCTTCATTTATGATGAACCAAGAATATTCATATGTATGGTTTACAGGTGGCTTACTTGGAGTCATATTCTTAACAGGTAATTTACTCCTTTTACCGAGAATTGGTGCAGCATTAACCGTCGTCATGACTGTATCAGGACAAATTATTATGGGAATCATAATAGACCAATTCGGATTATTTAATGCTGATGTTCATACAATAAACTTAGGTAGAATTTTTGGCGTAATGATTATGTTAATGGGTATATTATTAATGAATTACAAAAAGAAATCTGCTCGAATCATTACAACAAAGTCTCAACATACAAATTATTGGATGATACTAGGTATATTTACTGGTTGTCTGCCACCTATTCAAACTGCAATAAATAGTGCACTAAGATATGAAGTTCAGTCATTTTATTTATCTGCATTAATTTCATTTGCTATAGGTACTATCGCATTGTTCGTTCTTTCACTCGTACTTGTTAGAAGAATTAGCTTTAGTCTTACACATCCTGAACAAGGTAAAATTAAACCTATTTACTTTATAGGTGGCGCATTAGGCGTAGTATTCGTTACGACAAACATTCTATTAATGCCTGAGCTTGGTGCAGCATTAACACTTATGGTAGTTATTTTTGGTCAAATGTTAATGGGATTATTAATCGATCACTTTGGGTTATTTAATACACCTATATTCAAAGTGACTTCAAGACGTTTAATTGGTGCAATTTTAGTTTTCGTTGGGATTGTCATACTTAAGTTATTCTAATCTTTTTATAAAGGAGGACTATAAATGGATCTTTCAATAAAATCAGGAGAAGGCATGCTGAACATTCGAGTCGGTGCTATCATCAAAGACAAATATGGTTATTGCTTTCATTACGATAAGAAACGCGACTATTATGCCTTAATTGGCGGTAGAGTTAAATATTATGAAAGTTCTGATTCTGCTATTAAACGTGAAATTAAAGAAGAGCTTGGCATTCAATGTGACGATATTCATTTTTTATCCACGATTCAAAACTTTTTTGAATATGAAAGTACGTCATATCATGAAATTTTATTTATTTATGACGTAACGATAGAAGAATCTTTAAATGATTTAAACATTCCTCACAATCAAAAAATTGATTATGTCTCTGTCAAACTTTCAGATATTCCTGAAATTAATCTTTTACCTGAAAAAGCTAAAGAAATTATCTTGAAGAAAATAGATGTCCAACCTCTATTTATAAACAGAGGTAAATCTAAATAAGATTCATTTCTATCTAGAACGCTTAATATTAGCGTTCTTTTTTTAATTAATTATAGTTCTTATAATCAATTAACAAGTTAAATTCTCATTTTCCTTTTAAAACATTAATATTTATTACATAAAATCCAAGAGATAACATAGCTGAAATCATGTGAAAGTAGCTATATAATGTTTATAATTTACACTTTTAGGATATTAAGTATAAATATAAACTGAAGTATCAAAAAGAATGTTTCAAGATTATTTATTCTTTTACTTGTCTCTTTGGGCACTTTAAATTATAATTAGTATGAAATTAGAATTATTATAATTAAGAATTCTTGAGGAGGATAATTATATGAGTAATAAATCAAAACTAACGGGACTATTTGGAGCACCTGTTTCAGATCGTGAAAATACAATGACTGCTGGAAAACGTGGTCCTATATCAATGCAAGACGTTTACTTCTTAGAACAAATGGCACATTTCGATAGAGAAGTAATCCCTGAGCGCCGTATGCATGCTAAAGGTTCTGGTGCATTTGGTACATTTACAGTAACACATGACATTACACAATATACAAATGCTAAAATTTTCTCTGAAATCGGTAAACAAACTGAAATGTTTGCTCGTTTCTCTACAGTAGCTGGTGAACGTGGTGCTGCTGAAGCTGAACGTGATATCCGTGGTTTCGCGCTTAAATTCTACACAGAGGAAGGTAACTGGGACTTAGTTGGTAACAACACACCTGTATTCTTCTTCCGTGACCCTAAATTATTTGCAAGCTTAAATCACGTCGTTAAACGTGACCCTAAAACGAACATGCATAATGCACAATCTAACTGGGACTTCTGGACACTTTTACCTGAAGCGTTACATCAAGTAACAATCTTAATGACAGATAGAGGTATTCCAAAAGGTTTCCGTAACATGCATGGCTTCGGTTCACATACTTATTCAATGTACAATGACGCTGGAGAACGTGTATGGGTTAAATTCCACTTCAGAACAGAACAAGGCATTGAAAACTATACAGCCGAAGAAGCTGAACAAGTTATAGCTAAAGACCGTGAATCAAGTCAAAGAGACTTATTCAACTCAATTGAAGAAGGCAATTTCCCTAAATGGAAAATGTACATTCAAGTTATGACTGAAGAACAAGCAAGAAACCATAAAGATAACCCATTTGACTTAACTAAAGTTTGGTTCAAAGATGAGTATCCATTAATTCCAGTTGGTGAGTTTGAATTAAACCGTAACCCAGAGAACTATTTCCAAGATGTTGAACAAGCTGCATTCGCACCTACAAACATCATCCCTGGTATAGACTTCTCACCAGATAAAATGTTACAAGGACGTTTATTCTCTTATGGCGATGCGCAACGTTATCGCTTAGGTGTAAACCATTTTCAAATCCCAGTAAACTCAGCTAAAGGTGCAGCTAACGTTTGTCCATTCTCTAGAGACGGTCAAATGAGAGTTGATGGCAACTTAGGCGCTGGCGTTAACTATTATCCAAACAGTTATGAAGCACATGAATCTCAACCAGAATTCAAAAAACCAGGTTTACCAGTTGAAGGCGAATTATACGAACATGACTTCCGTGAAGATGACGATAATTACTACGAACAACCAGGTAAATTATTCCGTCTACAATCACCAGAGCAACAACAACGTATATTCCAAAATACTGCAAACGAAATGCAAGGCACGACTGACGAAGTAAAACACCGTCATATCCGTAACTGTTACAAAGCTGATCCAGACTATGGTAAAGGCGTAGCAGACGCATTAGGAATTGACATTAACTCAGTTGATTTAGAAGGTTAATATATAAAAGAGCGTAAATTCTTAAGAATTTACGCTCTTTTTATTTTATCTTTTGAGTCTTCGTGCGATATGGCCAGATTTCACTTGAATCGCACAATATCTTTTGAGTCTTCGTGCGATATGGCCGTGAATTTATCATGTCAGACTCCACTTGATAAATAGAACCCTTGATTTTATCATGTCAGTCTCCACTTGATAAATAGCAAATATCTTAAAACATAAAAATATCTCTTCACTAGGTTATGACCTAATGAAGAGATATTTTTTTATGAGTAATAATTCACTTCTTTTTTCGCTTTAATCATATGCAAGAAGTAGAATGCTACTAAACCGAGCAATGCAACTAATGCCATTGCTAAGTATAACCCTGAATATCCGATAGAATTTGTGAAGTTACCTAATACATACGGTCCAAATCCTAACCCAAAGTCTAAGCCTATGAAATAAGTAGATGTTGCTAATCCCATTGCTTCTACTGGTGATACTTTCACTACGAGTGCTTGGAATATAGATTGTAAGTTACCAAATCCTAATCCTACAAACGCTCCAGCTATTAATAATACGACACCATTGCTCGCTATACTAATTAAAAATAAACCGATAACTAAACAAATAAATGCTGGTATTGCAACGATATTTTCTCCGCGTTGATCCATAATTTTTCCTGTAAATGGTCGCGTTAGCAATACCGCAATTGCATAGACAACAAAGAAGAAACTTGCTGCATCTACTAAATGATTTTCTTGTGCAAAAAATTGTATAAATGATAGTACTGATGAATAAGCAATACTTACAATTACTACTACTATAGCAATTGGTAATGCATGTACAGAATAGAAATCAGATAATCTGAATCCTTTTTTCTCTTCATTTGTTTTGGCCATTACTGGCGTATCAATTTTCATGAATATTGACATAACAAATGCGATAACGATTAATATCGTACAGATTGTAAATAGCCCAGTCATTGGAATATGTTGATATAATAATAAGCCTATAAATGGTCCGATTGCAGTTCCTAGAACCATACTTAAACTATACATACTTATTCCTTCACTACGACGTTGTGCTGGTGTGATAAATGCAGCTATCGTTCCTGTAGCTGTACTTGCTACCCCGCTAGCAATACCATTTAAAATACGTACGATCAGTAAAAGTGCGAATGATGATGCTGATACAAAATATAGGCCATTCGTGATGACAAGTAATATCCCGCCTATTATTAACACTTTCTTAGTGCCTACAATATTGATATATTTACCTGTTAAAAATCTTCCTATTAAAGATCCTACGATAAAAAGCCCCGAAGCTAAACCAGCTAAGCTATCTGAAACGCCAAATGTTTCTTTACTATATCCACCTACTGTAACGAGTAATAAATACATAGATAAAAATATGACAAAACTTACAACAAAGTTAAATATGAAATCTTTTGTCCAAATTGGTTTTTTTAATTGTTCGCTCATTATTCTGTTACCTCCTCTATTAAATGTTCTCTAATTTTTTCTAATAATTGCTGTGCTTGTTCAAGCTCCTCATCATCTGCTCCAACAGCTTGTAGACAATTATTTTGAAACTCTACAATTTTTTCATGTATTTCATTAAACTGATTTTTCCCTTTCTCTGTTAATGTAAGAAATTTTTCTCTTTTGTCTTCTTTACTATTAACAGCTTGAACAAGTTCAAAATCAATTAATTTTTTTATAATTTTACGAGCTGTAGGTTTTTCAATAAAAGAACGTTTAGATACTTGTACAAGCGTTGTAGGCTCATTGTTCGCAATATCATGGAGTACTTTGTATTGTGCAGCATATAAACCATAAGGCTCTAATATGGCATTAATGTGATGAATATACGGTCGATACAAATTCGTGTATGTAAATAAAAAACTCTTCATTGTTTTCACCTTTTCTCATAAAATAAGGTTAGCTTTGCTAACTAATACTTGACCATTCTACTCTCGTTTATTTATCGTGTCAATATAAAATTCGTTCTTCTCACAACATATCCCTCTATTTTTCAACTATAATAAAGATAAATATTTTATGAGGAGGAACATGATATGCTAAATGATTTCTATGAAAGATTATCGAAAAAGGAAGACAAAATGATTGAAATCAGAAGATATTTACATGAAAATCCTGAATTATCTTTTGAAGAAAAAGAAACTGCCCAATATATTGCAGATTTTTATAAGGATAAAGATGTTACCCTCCAAACTCATATTGGTGGAGAAGGTATATATGGAATTAAAGTGACAATTGATTCTGGAAAACCAGGTAAGACGTTGGCACTTAGAGCAGACTTTGATGCTTTACCAATTAAAGAAGACACAGGTTTAGAATTCAGTTCAAAAAATGAAGGCGTTATGCATGCATGTGGTCATGATGCACATACTGCTTATTTACTGATTCTTGCTGAAACTTTAATAGAGGTTAAAGATCAACTTAAAGGAAAAATTGTTATTATCCATCAACCTGCTGAAGAAAAACCACCAGGTGGCTCACAATATTTAATTAAAGATGGCATTCTAGATGGTGTAGATAATGTGATTGGTGTTCATGTTATGAGTGCATTAGAAAGTGATCACGTTTATTATCGTGAAGGAAATGTTCAATCCGGACGAGATATATTTAAATTGAACATTACAGGTCGTGGTGGACATGGCTCTTCTCCTCATTTAGCAAACGACCCAATTGTTGCAGCAAGTAGCTTTGTCATGTCTGTACAAACAATCGTTTCTAGAAGACTTAACCCATTTGATATGGGCGTCATTTCTATCGGTTCATTTGACGGGAAAGGACAATTTAATATTATTAAAAATGAAGTCACGCTTGAAGGTGATGTTAGAGGCATGAACGAAAAAACATTAAATCTGATAGAAGATGAAGTTAAACGCCTTTCTAACGGATTAGAAAAAATGTATGGTGTTCAATGCGAATTAGAATATACAAAAGATTATCCAGTACTATACAACGACCCTGAATTAACGAAACAAGTTGCTAAAGCAATTGAAGCAGCAAATATTCCTGAAGTTAAAAGTGTTGAACGATGTGAACCACAACCACCTTCAGAAGACTTTGCTTATTATGCTAAAGCATTACCTTGTACGTTCTTCTATGTTGGTGCTAGTCCAAAAGATAAAGAAACATTCCCACACCATCACCCTAAATTTGATATCGATGAAGGCTCATTACTGATTGCAGCTAAATCTGTCGCAGCAGTTACATTTGATTATTTAGATATTAATGATTAATCTATTCCATATATGTCATATAACATGACACATAGTGTAAATTTACCTGACTCATATTTCTTATTTCTTATTTTATATTTTATACTTTAAAAAAATAAGGAGTTGAGGGAAGATGAGTCAGACAGATACACTTTTATTATTTGGTTGTACGTTATTAGTTTGGTTAATGACACCAGGATTAGCGCTATTTTATGGCGGATTAGTTCAATCTAAAAATGTGTTAAATACATCTATGCACAGCATTTCAGCAATTGTAGTTGTAACATTCACTTGGGTTTTAGTTGGATTTTCACTGAGTTTTGGCGGAAACAACTTATTTATAGGTGATTTTTCTCACGCGTTATTAAATGGCGTTGGTTTTACACCGAACGGTCAGTTTAGTGAAACAATCCCATTTGCACTGTTTATGCTTTTTCAATTAACATTTTGTACAATTGCAGTATCCATTCTCACAGGGTCAGTCGCAGAAAGAATGAAATTCGGGCCATTTTTAATTTTTATGGGATTATGGGTAATATTCGTATACAGTCCAGTAGCGCACTGGGTATGGGGCGGAGGTTGGATACACAAACTAGGTGCGATAGATTTTGCAGGTGGCACAGTCGTACATATTTCCTCAGGTGTATCTGGACTCGTACTTGCCCTACTACTCGGATCAAGAAAGCCTATTAACAAAAAACCACCGCATAATTTAGTGATCACTTTAATCGGCGGTATTCTCGTTTGGTTTGGATGGTTTGGCTTTAATACAGGATCAGCATTAACATTCGATTCAATTGCCATGTTGGCATTTGTAAATACCATTTTAGCATCATGTGCTGGTATCGCAGGTTGGACTATATTCGAATATTACCAAAAGAAAAAAGTTACTTTAATCGGTACTTTATCAGGCATGTTAGCTGGCCTTGTCACGATCACACCAGCAGCAGGTTTCGTTGGATACGGAAGTTCGATGATACTCGGTATGTTAGGTGGATTCGTATGTTACTACGTTATAACTCATTTAAAAGTATTGCTTAATTATGACGATGCACTTGATGCATTTGGTTTACATGGATTTGGAGGCGTCGTTGGTGCAATCGGTACAGGCTTCTTCCAAAATTCAAACGTCAATTCAAGTATCTCTGATGGCGTATTTTTCGGTGGTGGATTTATGCCAGTTTTAGTACAAATTATAGCCGTAGTTGTAACAATCGCATTCAGCGGTATTATGACTTACATCATAGCTAAAGGCATCAGCATCTTTACAACATTAAGAACTGATGAAAAATCAGAATTAGCAGGTTTAGATACAGTATTCCATGGAGAAACTGCATATGGATATGAACTAGAAGGAAAATAATTTTGTGAAGTGCTTGCCTGTGGTATGGACTTTATAAAATTAAAAATATAAAAATCACCCAATCCGAAAATATATACAACGGATTGGGTGATTTATTTTGAGAAAAGGCGTTATGTCTTAAGCCCTTTTTTATTTCTAGGATATCCTATCAATATCGATACAATGCCACATATGCCTAATAAGTAAGGATAAAATGAATATGGTAACAACGATACTGTTGAAATACCCGCTACACTAGTGGCAGCTAATACTTGAGCACCATATGGAATAATACCTTGAATCGTACTAGCAAATATATCTAGAATACTTGCAGACTTTCTTCGATCAATTTGGTAATCTTCTGCTATTTCTTTAGCTAAAGGACCAGTTGTAATAATGGAAATTGTATTATTAGCTGTTGCTAAATTCGTTACACTGACTAAACTTGCTATTCCAAATTCTGCGCCTCGTTTAGATTTCACTTTACTTGTAACAACGTTTAATAACCATTTTATACCTCCATGGTATTCAATCAGACCAATCATACCGCCGATTAAAAGTGCGATCATTGAAATATCTTGCATACTAATTAAACCATCAGATATTGCTTTAAGATTATCACCTAAAGTAAATGAGCCATCAGATAGACCAATTAAACTTGCAACGATTACACCTAGCACTAAAACCATGAGGACATTCATTCCACATAGTGCGCTAATTAATACAAATAAATATGGAATAACTTTGATTAAACTATAACTACCTTGAGCGGCATCTGTCATACCAGAATCTTTAGTCATGAACCATAAAATAACGACTGTTAAAATGGCGCCTGGTAATACAATTAAGAAGTTCATCTTAAATTTGTCGCTCATTTTTGTTTTTTGAGTTCGTACTGCAGCAATTGTAGTGTCTGAAATCATAGACAAGTTATCACCAAACATCGCGCCGCCTACAACTGTTGCAATTGTTAACGCTAATGATATATCAGTTGCTTCAGATATACCCACTCCGACAGGGGCTAGTGCAGCTACAGTCCCCATAGAAGTTCCCATAGCTACAGATATAAAAGCACCTACAATAAATAATCCAGCTAATAAAAACTGTCCTGGTATTAATGATAATCCTAAGTTAACAGTTGAACTCACTGCACCCATACTTTTAGCTGTTTCACTAAAAGCACCCGCCATTAAGAATACAAATACCATTAACAATATATTAGGATGTGCAGCGCCTTTAGTAAAAATGTCTAACTTTTTAGCTAAAGGCGTCTTTGGATACATGGCACAAGCAAATACAGCAGCAATAAGTATCGCAACATTTAAAGGCACGAAATTAAAATCATGCATGATTAATCCTGCACCAATAAACAGCACTACAAATATAATTAACGGTAGCAATGCTATGAAAGACCCTTTTTTATCTATTTGTTCCATTATTTTCTCCTTATTTATATCTTGAATACTTTAAAAGGTTACAAGACAATATTGTTCTCGTCAAATATAAAATTTACTAAAAGTATTCTTTATTGATACAAATAGGATGAAATTCGCTCATTACTCCATTAAATAACTATCTTCTGCACGTTTGATTGTCTTGTTTTTCCATGGATCAAGTTTAGGTTTAACAATAAATCCTATAGTAAATATGACAACACCAAACAATACTAAAAACATTAAATTATAAATTAATATTTCTGGCACTACGCCTCCTACCGCTTCTCGTAATGCATCTACAGCATAAGTAAACGGTAAAAATGGATGAATCGCTTGGAAGAACTTCGGCGTAACTTGTATTGGGAATGTTCCCCCGCCTCCAGCAATTTGTAAAACCATCATGACCATCGCAAGCGCTTTGCCGACATTACCGAATAATGAAACAAGTGTATAAACAATACTGATAAACACGATAGACACAAGAACAGATAGTAGTACAAATAACCATCTATTATCTATATCAGCACCTAATATAAATATATTCCCTAAAGATACTATGATTGACTGTACAACACCTATAATTATAAATATGAAGCTCTTTCCGACAAAAATTTCTCTTAAAGAATATTTATGTTTAATTTTAGGATTTTTAATATCAGTTGTTAATAAATTAGATAATAGTAATGCACCAACCCACATTGCCAAAGATGTATAGAATGGCGTACTTGCTGTTCCATAGTTAGAAACACTGAACAATGCTTCTTCTTTTAGTTCTATAGGATGCGCTATAATATCTGCTTGTTTTTTCAAATCATTTTTCAATAACTTAATCAGGTCATGAACAGTATCATCTTCATCTATTTCTCTCGCTTTATTCGCTGCTTTTTTAATATCTTTTTCAATACTTGGTAAATCATTTCTAGCAAATTCTGCTAAATCATGAATTTCTTTTTGAGCTTCTGGTAGATTTCCATCTATCAATTGTACAGCTCTATCATATTTATCAATCATTGCAGGTAAATCTTCATTTGAAAATTGTGCTATATTTGCTATTTCAGACTGAACATTTGGCAGTTCGTTTTCAACATAATTTGCACCTTTACCTACTTGTTCTTTGAATGCAGGGAAGTTAGTTTGTGCAACTTCATTAATATTATTAAATTTCCTTTCAAGTTCTGGCAATTCGTTGTTAATACTCACTAATAAATCATGTCCATTTTGCAATGAACTTTTCCCATTTTGAATAACATCTTCAATCATATTCATGGAATTTCTTATCGTAGATATGTCGTCTATACCTTTAATTAACGCTGAGTCTATTTGATCAACACCTTGCATTAAAGTGGATTTAAAGTCATTGCTACTATATTTAATTAAATGATCTAAAGATACTAAATTAGAATCTATAAGTTTATCCAATGACAATACTTGTTCTTTTCCAGACTGTCCATTGCTTAAAGCGTTCATAAGGCTATCTTGACCATCAATTACATTTTGTAAATCTTTATTCGCAGATTCAAATTGTGAAATGGCTGTTGACGTATCCATTCCTTCAGATTTTTGTAATTCACTTAATATATTAATCATCGAATGATTAAATTCTACACCTTGTTTTAAGCGAGATTGATTGTTTTTCACTGTATCTGTCAGCTGTTCGCTATCTTGACTTAGCAATATACTTTGATTAATGGCTTTCATACTATCTAAATCTTTTTTATTCATTGTAGCTTGTTCATTGCTATAGTCAGCTAAAGCTGTTAAAGACTCACTAAGTGCAGATTTCATATCTTGAATATCTTGATCATTTAACACTTCTTTAGACTTGTCCTGATTTTCAGCGTTATCTTCCTCATATGCTTGTTGAGTTGTGACGATGTTGTCTTTATTAAACGCTGTTGATGCTGTTTCATCTTCTGAAGTCTCTGATTCTTGTTCATTATTTTCTTGTTCATCAGAATTTTGAGTGTCATTTTTATTTTCTTCAGATTGCTCTTCAGTTTGTTCCTTAGGTTGTTCATCAGATTGCTCTTCAGTTTTGTTTGCAGATTTATTCTCTTCGTTTTTATTTTGCTCAGTATTAGCATCTTCTTCAAACTGATTAGAGTCCTCTTTACTGTTTTTATCTTTTGAAGTTTCTTTATTTTTCTCTTCTGCTTTAAGCTTGTCATTCGCTTTCTCAGTTTTTTGTTGGGCTTTCTTTGCATCAGCTTCATATTTGTCCAATTTATTATTTAATTTAGGCAAATATTGTTCGGCTTGATTTAAAGCTACTAATGCTTTTTCAGTTGCTTCAATACCTTGAGGTACGCCTTTGTTAATTTTCGGAAATTGTTCTTGAACTTTTGAAACTTTTGATAATGCACTTTCAATTTCAGGCATTTTAGAATTGAGTGTCGTAATTAACTGTGCAGCTTGGTTAATTTCACCCATCTTACCGTTTACTTCGTTAATTTTTTCTACACCGTTATTAATATCACCTTTGTAGTTACCTAATGATTCAAATTCATTTTTATAATGATCGATATCACCTTGATGTTCATCTATTTCTATAACTTTTTCTTTAAATTCTTCTATTTCAGGAAGATTATCTTCTGCTGTAAAAATCGCATTTTTGATTTTACTCATAGTTGGTAATTCATTTTCAATATCTAATCCGACTTGATTTGCTTCTTTTAATAAGGCTTGTGTCGCATTCTCCCCGAACTCTTTATTTAATGAATCTACAATTGATGATGCACCAGCATTCGTCATTTTCGGAGCAATCGCATTTGATTTTTCATTTACTTTATAATCGATTACTGCTTTTTTAGGTTTCTTATGGTAAATACTTGTAACTTCTTCAGAAAAAGTTTTATGTAAATAAATAGAAGCATAATAATCACCTTTTTCCACACCATCATCAGCTTTTTTACGATTGACGAAATCCCAACCAAATTTATCATTGTCTTTTAGCTGTTTGACGAGTTGATTACCTACATTAATATTTTTACCATCTAATTTTGCACCCTCATCTTCGTTAACGACTGCAATTTTAATCCCTTCCGTATTATTATATGGATCCCATGTCGAACTCAAATTAAACCATGCGTAAAATGAAGGTAAGATTGATAATCCTAACAACAATATAATGACAAATGGCACGCGTTTAATATTTTTAATATCTTCTCTAAAAATTTCAAAAGGTTTCTTCAAAATAACCACTCCTAACCAATTAGTACACGACATGTACTATAATTATCAATACCGTCATCATAACCTATGTTCAAAATCAATTCAATACCCTTTTACTATATCAGTATATTTATATAAGGTATTTATAACCTTGAATAGCATGATATAGGTATATCAGTATAATTAATTGAGCATATTTTATGTCCTGTTATGATTAAACAATAAATTTTAGGTAATATAACGTATAATAAGAATAAAGAAGATATTAAGGAGTTATATTATGATTATTAGTAATACAATAAATGATTTTTTTAATAACTTTCATTTAAATGAGCTGTCACTTAAAACATATTACGAAAAATATCGATCTGAATTGCAACATGCAGAACAAGATATGCAATATCTTAACGACAACTTATCGACGACCCTTTCTAAATTAGAAACAGATACTGCCAAAATTCTAAAAATAAATACAAAGTTAGTACATATTGTTTTTGATGTAAGGTTGCAATTTTTAAAACAATACGATGCTTACTTAAAGCCTGATATTTTCTTTTTAATCGGTGCATACAAACAAGATGCGATGATTAAAACCGAAGAAATACCTCATGTATATTTTTTCATCGAGTCATTATGCCAGCACTATGATGATTTATATGACACAATTGCCTATCATTTCACAAAGTTATTTTTAAGCCATTTAATGCAATTAAACGCTACAAATGAATCTGCCATAACATATATTAACGCCGATGTTTCACTATTAGAAGAAGCGGTCACTTTACATATTTTGAAAAGTTTAAACCTTACATATCCGTATACAACAACTCACGATTTTCAACTGATCCAAAACTTAGAAACAAAATTAAGTGAGCAATTTCAAACAGAATCACTTATCAAATTATTCATAGAAAATGATCATCTTGAAACACTGGAAAAATATTCATAAAAAACATACTAAAATTAGTAGTGAAGTCTAGGACATAAATGTCTTAGCTTAATGTCGATAGCCATTTAGCTCAAGAAATTTATTTACTGTAGATCTTTTCACCAAAATCGCACGATATCTTCCAAGTCTTCGTGCGTTTTACCCAGATTTTACCAGAATCGCACGATATCTTCTGAGTCTTCGTGCGTTTTATCCAGATTTTACCAAAATCGCACGATATCTTCTAAGTCTTCGTGCGTTTTATCCATATTTTACTAAAAACGCACGATATCTTTTGAGTCTTCGTGCGTTTTACCATGATTTCACTTAGATTATTCTCCACGATTTTGTAAAGTGCTGACGCCCGGGGGAATAGTATGAGTGAGAGACTACAGGCTCGAACCATACCCTAGGCAAGCATGCACTTTCAAAATCGTAAAATTTTAAAATATAAAAAGATCTCTTCATTAGGCTTAACTAATGAAGAGATCTTTTATTTTAAGTTAGGATTTATGTCCCAACCTCGTTTGATTTTGGTTATAACAATTTCATCAAGTCTCTCAATAATATTGTAATGTTATATTTTTTAGACTGTTCACTTAAATAAAGCGCTACTTCTAATTGTTTTTTATCACTGTCGTTATTTATGTTCATTTCTATGCGTGAATTCACAATATTATATACTAATTCGCTATATAGCATATATTGATTTGATTTAATCGTAATATCTAATGCAGTTTGTGCATATGCTAAACATCTGTCATATGCTTTTTCACTAGAATAAATATTAGATAATGTATATAACAATTTAATTTGATAATTGTCCTCAACATTCAATCGTTTAGCAATGTCTAAGCCTTGCTCTAAAGATGATTTAGCTTTCTCATTTTCATTTTGTCTATAATAGAATATCGCTCTTGTATTACAGATCGATACTTGTAATTTCACATACATATTACTATTAATTAATTGATATGCTTCTTCAATCAACTGAAGTGAATGTTCAATTTCATCATGTTTATAATATGCGATAATTGATCTTACCCACTTAGAAGCTGCAATTTCATCAGTAGATCCATTTGATAAATAATTACCATCGATAATCGGTATTAATGCATCATAATCACGATCTTCTAATAATCTTTCTATTACTTTTAATTTTTGTTCTAATTGTGTATCTAATTCATCACCTATATATAAGAAATCCATACTACAGTTCAGTCGTCTAGAAATATTAAAAAGCAGTTGTGATCCTGGTTGTAACTCGTTCTTTTCAATTTTAGATATTTGACTTTGTGTAGCGATTCCTTTGGCTAACCCTTGTTGAGAAAGCTTTAAATCCATTCTCCTTTGTTTAACACGTTCTCCTAATTTCATATATAACGCTCCCCAAATTCTTTTATCGAATTAACATGTTTATAAACCTATACATGCATATCATAAGGTATAGTAAGTGTGCATATAATTATCCCGTCAATCATATGTTTCCAGCACTTACGTATACACTTATACTTGTAATAGATTTATTAATCTTCATGTTATAATCCTCTTCTTTATTTTAATGCTCAATGTGTGAAAATACAATTATTTTATCCGGAAACGCCGACTGAATTCCATGCATTTACAACTTCTTGTTCTTCAGTTGAGTTTGCGCCATAAATATCTGATGCTGCTTGTTTTAATGCAAATTTCGCATCTAAGAATGAAGCGTTAGAACTTAAGTATTGTGTAAGTGCTCTATAATAAATCGCTTCTGATTTTTCCTTACCAATTTTAGAAATAGTTAAGTATGCAGCTTTATTTGGTATACCACTATTAATATGCACACCACCGTAGTCTCCTTGTTCAGTGTTTGGTAAGTCTTGGTAAGCATTCATGTGAGCAGGTTGGTTATACTGTTCAGGGTTTGAAAGACTTCTTAAGCCGTCTCCATCTTTACCTGGTGTATAAACATCCTCACCCATTAACCAATCATCTGGATCTACAAAGTAACCAAATACATCTGACATTGACTCATTTAATGCACCAGGTTGATTTTCATAAACAAGGTTGGCACTATGCTCAGTAACAGCGTGTGTTAATTCATGCGCAACAACGTCATCTGCTGCAGATAATGACGTGAATGTTTGACCATCTCCATCACCATAAACCATATACTGCCCATTCCAAAAAGCATTATTATAATTTTTATCATAATGAACAATGGAGTTTATTTCCGCTCCGTTACCATCATAGCTATCTCTTTGATGTGTATTTAAATAATAATCATATGTTTTAGCTGCATTAAAATGTGCATCTACACCGGCTGCTTGGTTCTTATCATTAAATATCGTATCACTATCAGTCATTAAAGTTGCATTGGATGTGCCATTTTTAGCATCATACGTATGGATTGTGCCGGTATGTGTTTCATCTTGTAATCCATAGCCGTTACTGACCTCTGTTAAATTTAATGGTTTCTTAGTATCTCCATTAACACCTACGCCACTTCCAGCTATATGTTCTATTTTATTCTTCTTGCTTAATACTTTTCCAGTTTCTGCATCAATTTTAATTTCCCAACGTGCAGGTTCTGGATCTAAGTATATGATTTCGACATTATAAACGAGTTTTTTCTTTTCAGCATTGATGACTAGTTCTTCTTGATTAATAACATTTTGACCAGCAATATTTTTTACTTCATTTTGATTTTTACCAATGCTTTCAAAAGCTTTATTAATAGCATCATCTTTAGATAAACTTTGTTTATTTGTATATGTAACCGTTTCTGTATTTACATCACCATTAACGAGTTCTAGCTCTTTATTGTTGTTAGTATGTATTTTAACTTCTTTATCTTCAACAACGATATTATCAACTTTAGGTTTTAATGTGTAATGTGTATATCCTAAATTATCTTTAAACTCATTTGTAACTTCAAATTGTTTATAACTCTCTTTAATATTCGGATTTCCTGGTAATTGGCTTAACACTTCTTGCGCTTCCGTTTTTGAACTAACTTCTTGTTTAGGTAATGCTTTTAATTCTTTTTGATCTAATGGACTACTTTCTTTAGCACTCGCGACATTTGATAAACTTAACGATAGCACGACTACTGAAGCAAATCCTGCTGTTAAAACCTTTTTTGTATTGTACATAAACTCCACCCCTATATATATTTTTCGAATAAGTACAATTTAATTATATATACTAAAAGAGGTAAAGTCACGATAAAAAGTGTAATTTTATATTACATTTATATTACATATCAAATATCGCACTTTATTAAATAAGTTCACTACATTTTGCTTTCATACTCAAATTAATTTAGAATATGAAACAACGATGCTTTACAGGAGGGGAATTATGTTTACGATTATAAAAAACGGCGAAGTATTTTCACCAAAAAATATCGGCCAACAATCCATACTCATTCAAGGTAAAAAAATCATCAAAATAGGTGATATCGATATCGAACTATTAAAACAACTTGATCCCAATTTAAATATTATCGACGCTGAAGGACATTTAGTTATTCCTGGAATTATAGACCCACATATACATTTACTTGGGGGTGGCGGAGAAGCAGGTTACATAACGCGTACACCTGAAGTTAATTTATCTGAACTTATTAAAAGTGGCATAACAAGTGTTGTTGGTTTAATCGGGACAGATGGATTATCACGAACATTAACGAATCTATACTCTAAAGCTAAAGCACTGGAAGCAGAAGGCATCTCTACATATATGTATACTGGAAACTATCATCTCCCTGTTACAACTATTACAGGTTCAATTAAAGGAGACTTATTATTAATCGATAAAGTAATAGGCACAGGAGAAATAGCGATTAATGATTTCAGATCATCCATTCCAAATACAGAAGAACTTGCTAAGGTTATAGCCGAGACTACTGTCGGAGGAATGTTAGGTGCTAAAGCAGGTGTTACCCACTTCCATATTGGAACTGGTAAACATAAATTAAAACAAATTCACGACCTACTTGAAAATTACGATGTTAAACCAAATAAAATCTACGTGACACATTTTGATAAAGGATTTGATTTACTTGATGAAGGAATCAAGCTAAGTAAAAAAGGCGTATATGTTGATTTAACTGCAGATGTCAATACAGTAGAATGTGTAGAATACTATCAATCTCATAATGGAGATATTGGCAGACTTACAGTATCTTCAGACGGTCACGGAAGTCTACCTAAATTTGGTAAGAAAAATAAACTCGTAGGATATGACGTCGCCAAATGTAGCACGTTAACAAACCAACTATTTAATTTATTAGCTCAATATAAAAATTGGGAAGACATCATACCATTGTTTACTTCTAATGTTGCAAAAGTATTAACATTGCACCATAAAGGACGTATAGTAGAAAATTATGATGCAGATATTTTAGTAATAGATACAAATAAATACGAAATTAAAGATGTCATGGCTAAAGGGAAAATAATGTTAGCTGATTATAAAGTCATTAGAAAAGGTATGTTTGAATAAAATTAAAATACCAATTTATCATATATAGACAGAGCGTAAATTCTTCGAAAAATAAGAATTTACGCTCTTTTTAATATCATTATAAAATCTTAAGCTTGATCGATAAATTCTACTGAATCTAACTCTATTAATTCTCCGTCTTCTTTTCTTTTTTTAATATGAAACTCTCCCCATTTACATAGGTGTTCTAATAAATCATTTAAAGAACTACCATATTCAGATATTTCATATTCTACTTTTGGTGGTACTTGTTGATAGACGATGCGATTAATAATGCCATCTTTCTCTAGTTCTCTTAATTGTTGTGTTAGCATTTTTTGTGTTATATGCGGAATAGCTTTTTTAAGCTCAGATGTTCTCATTGTTCCGTGTTTTAAATGACATAATATAACGGGTTTCCACTTACCTCCAATTACGTCTATTGTCGCTTCTACACCGATATTATATTCTGTTACTTCCATGTGATTTCCTCCTTAAGGTACTTTTCGGTACCTATATGACTTTAAAGTGCGTACTTCCTATTTGTTTACTTACGTCTTAAAATAACACATATCTTAGAACAAAGGAAGGAACTTAAAAATGAAGAATAAATTTTCGAATCAACTTGCTCTTATCTCACTCGCTATATCTGCTTTTGCTATAGGTTCTACTGAATTCATCAGTGTTGGCCTATTACCTTTAATAAAAGACGCTTTTGACGTCACAATACCTCTAGCAGGATTAACTGTATCTTTATATGCTATTGGAGTTACTGTAGGTGCGCCTATTTTAACGCCTTTAACGAATAATATGAAAAGAAAAAAAGTGCTCATACTTATCATGATTGTTTTTATAATCGCTAATGTATGTGCAGGAATGGCTACATCATTTACTTTATTATTAGCAATGAGAGTTCTCAGCGCTTTCTCTCATGGTGTGTTTATGTCGATTGCTACAACTATTGCAGCAGATTTAGTACCGCCACATAAACGTTCTAGTGCAATTGCGCTTATGTTCACAGGTTTAACAGTCGCTACAATAACTGGTGTCCCATTCGGTACATGGGTCGGCCAACATTACGGATATGAAATGTCATTTTATACAATTGCTATTATTGGACTCATCAGTTTAATCGCAAATATATCATTTGTCCCTAAAAATTTAACTGAATACACACAAGCACCTATCAAAAAACAACTTGCAGTATTTAAGAACAAACCACTTATGACTATTTATTTAATAACTGCACTAGGCTACGGTGGGACTTTTGTAGTCTACACATATTTAACTGAAATTCTCACTCATATTTTAGGTTATGAAACGAACAGTATCGTGCTCATTTTAATTTTATATGGAGTTATGGTTGCGATTGGTAATACTTTAGGGGGTAAATTAACGAATCATGCGCCTACTAAAGCATTAACCATTATTTTCTTACTACAAGCTTTTACACTATTGCTTGTAGGTTTCACACTTCACTTTCATGCTGTTGGATTAGTAAGTATTTTATTAATGGGACTGTTTGCTTTTATGAACGTACCTGGTCTACAACTCATCGTCGTATTATTTGCAGAGAGAAATAGTAAAGAAACAGTCAATTTTGCATCTAGTTTAAACATATCTGCATTTAATGTTGGTATTACACTAGGCTCAGTTATCGGCGGATTTATATTAAATCATTTATCTTTATCTTTCACACCTTACTTTGCATTCATAATGGTTATGATGGCGAGTATATTAATGTTTGTCGTCAATAAAAATGAAACAACTGAATCGCTTCAAACAACTTGTTAATCAATAAAGAAGTTGGGATTTTTATGAAATCTACGATTTTGTTCGTGCATGCTTGCCTGTGCTTGCTTTATGAATATGGCTCGAGCCTGTAGTCTCTCGCTCATACTATTCCCCCGGGCGTCAGCACTTCACAAAATCGTGGAGGATAGTCATTTCTATAATATTTTTTCGTTTGTTCTTTTAAGTATATGCTGTATGTTGCAAGACTGACTAAACAAGCAACATAGAACGCCTGAATGTTGCAAGACTGACTAAACAAGCAACATAGAACGCCTGAATGTTGCAAGACTGACTAAACAAGCAACATAGAACGTCTGTATGTTGCAAGACTGGCTAAACAAGCAACATAGAACACCTGTATGTTGCAAGACTTACCAAACAAGCAACATAGAACGTCTGTATGTTGCAAGACTGACCAAACAAGCAACATAGAAGCTCCGAATGTTGCAAGACTGACTAAACAAGCAACATTCAGACCCCGACGTCATCCAATTATAAAAAGATGAGACATAAATTCCAGCTCAAAATAAAAAACAACTCATTTCACTGATTTATTCAGCTAGAAATGAGTTGTTATTTTTATTAAATATTTTCGTTATTTAGCACTTTTCGAGCATTTTCTTTTAATTGATTTACTTTATCGATTCCTTTAGTACGTTCAATATAATCATATGCCTCTTTTATATGAAAATTTCTATTTGAAGTGTTATGTGCATCACTTCCCACAATATGAATAGCGTCTTGATCTAATAAATAATCAGCAATTCTTTTAGCGTCTTCACCATATTTATCGACTAAAGAACCTGCCGTTACTTGGCAAAGTGCACCTCTTTCGATTAAATCAAATAAAATTTGAGGATTATCTTGTATAGGAATAATACGTTCTGGATGGGCTAACAAAGGACGATAACCTGCATCGAACAATTGGTCAAATGTTTTATTCGCAAAGTCTGGTACTGAAAAGAATGGAAATTCAATTAATACATATCTTGATCCTTCAGTAATAGGTAACAATTCTCCTGATTTCAATCCAGCTAACTCATTACCAAACATATGAATTTCCTGGCTAGGATACACTTTTATATCAATTCCATTGTCATTTAGTATCGCTTGTACTTCTTCTGTTCTTGCTGTGACGATATCTGCACTATTTTTAAAACGATGTTTGATATAGTGAGGTGTTGCAACTAAATCAGTTATTCCTATTTTTTCAGCTTCACGTGCTAACTCAAGCATACTTTCAGCATCTAATGGACCATCATCTAATCCATATAATAAATGATTGTGAATATCTATCATGTGCACCGCTCCTTTAGTCAATAAACTATCATACAACAATAAAAAAATCTCTTATTACTTATATTGTAACAAATATACCTTTATAAATTATATTAAAATGACTCCCTTATTTATTTTTTGCAAATAAGCAGAAAATTTGTATTTATCACTTTTTTATATGAACATAATAATATCGAAGTATAAGGAGTGGGAAAATAATGGAATTAACGAAAGTGTTAGAGAATAGACGCTCGGTAAAATCTTATGAGCAATATCATTTAGATAGAGAAACCATTTATAATTTATTAGACAAGGCTGCACTATCACCATCAGCTTGGAACTTACAACAGTGGAAAGTAATTGTTGTAGATACTGATGAATCTAAAGAAAAATTATATCATGCAGCTAATAAACAAATTAAAATAAAAGAAGCTAGCGCAACATTTATCATCTTAGGAGATTTGAATGCACATGAAACAATTGGAGATGTAGCTGATGACTGGATTGAACATGAACATATCCCAGCTGAAAAAAGAGAAGGTTTAATTGAAACTGTTAATCGTTTCTTTGAAAGTGAGACAAACAAGCGAGATGAAGCTGTACGCGGTGCATCTTTATTTGCGATGAGTTTAATGTTAGTGAGTGAAGATGCTGGATATGCAACTTGTCCTATGATTGGTTTTGACAAACAATCTGTAATAGACGCTTTTAATATTGAAGACAACTTCATACCAGCAATGCTCATGACAATTGGTAAAGGTGAAATGACTAATGAAAGAGCATCTCGATTGCCCGCTTCATCATTTGCAAAATTTGAATAATGAATGTTCTAATTTTGTAATAATATTATAATACGTCTCATAAAAAAAGTATTATAATTGAAGTAACAAAGTGAGGTGTTTAAGATGAACAAACGTTATCAGAAAGTTCTAGTACTTTACTTAATATCGACGTTAGTACCCTATACGTTATTCAACAAGAATAAAGATATCTCTTTAACAAAGTCATGGTTACCTTGCTCTTTAGTAGGTTATGGCATATTCTCATATGGATTAAAAGTACTCACTAAAATGAAAAAAGCAGCTTAATGAGCTGCTTTTTTCATTTCTTCATATTCAGTGTTAGTCATCACATATATTGCGTCGTCTACTATTTTTTCTTTATGAATTCTATTTTTAGGCATGACACCTATTTTTTTCATACCTAATCGTTTCATAACTTGTCCTGATTTAGGGTTAATAGTGCTATGTAAAGCTTTTACTTGGTTTAATTTTAATTTATCAAAAGCTAAGTGTAATAACTGTAATCCCGCTTCTGTCATATAACCTTTACCAGCATAATTTAAATTAAGCACATAACCTATTTCTCCTCTTTTATGTGCAGGCTCAATTCTTAAATCAATTGTACCTATTAATTTATTTTCCTCTTTTAAAACTATTCCATATTTACCAAGTGGTGCTTTTAAATAATAATTTGCGATGACTTCTTTTGTTTCTTCTGTTGATAAATGTGTTGGATACACATGAGAAGTATTTTCTATATTCGACGCATATTCATAAAGTGATGCTGTATCGTTTAAACTCACTGGCCTCAATATAAGTCTTTCTGTTTCCATTGTTTGGTGTTCACCTAATATCACGAACAAATCCATACGATACACCTACTTTATTCTTTAATTTCATTTTGCGCTAAAGCTAAACAACCTATTATACCTTGATCATCATTCAAACTTGGCTTAACAATATACTTTTCTGCTGGTGGTAATGCAATATAGTTGTTATTTAGCGCCTCAAATTGTGCATGTACTTTTTGCAATAAATGCGTTTGATGCATGACGCCTCCTCCGAATATAATTTTTTCAGGAGATAACATGAGCGCTGTATTCAATGCAGCTTGAGCGATATAGTAAGCAACAATATTCCAATCGTTTGAATCTTCTTTAATATCTTTTGCAGATATTCCTGCTCTTTTTTCAATAGCTGGACCAGATGCTAAGCCTTCTAAACAAGTAGCATGAAACGGGCAATTACCTGCAAAATCATGATCATCTTCATGTATTTTCACAGACATATGTCCCATTTCTGGATGACTCAACCCTTGCACAAATTTACCGCCTACCATAGCACCACCACCGATACCGGTACCAATTGTATAATACACAGCTGAATTAACATCTTTAGCTATACCTTTTTTGAACTCACCGTATAATGATGTGTTTACATCTGTCGTAAAAGCAACAGGAACATCAAATACCTTTTTAATTGTCCCTACAAAATCATAATTTTTCCATGCTGTTTTAGGTGTGGAAGTTATAAAACCATATGTATCTGATTCTTTATTAATATCTATTGGACCAAATGAACCAATTCCAATACTAGCGATATCATGCTTTTTAAAGAACTCTATAACTTTCGGCATTGTTTCAGATGGTACAGTCGTTGGAATAGAAACACGCTCTATAACAGAAAGACTGTCATCCCCTACTGCACATACAAATTTTGTTCCGCCCGCTTCAATCGCTCCAAGAAGTTTCAATGACCCCACTCACTTTCTAAGTTTATATTTATGTTACATATTACCTATTAAACGTCAGAACATCAACATAGATTCTTGCAATGATCTTTAAAACCATTTTTTCTTTTTAAAAACGGCTAACATAATCAACGCAATTACAGCCATAATAATAAGCACAATATAATAACCATCATGCCAATTAAGCTCAGGCATGTTCTTAAAGTTCATACCATATATCCCTGCAATCAAAGTTAAAGGCATAAATACGACTGAATATATCGTTAAAATTTTCATAATATTATTCATTTTAAAAGAGTTAAGAGAAATATAATTATCTCTTATATCGCTCGTCATCTCTCGAGAAGAATCAACCATTTCCATTTGCTTTATAAGATGATCGTTAATATGCGTAATATATAACAACTGTTGTTCATTTAGATGTAGCACTTTACCTTCTCTCATGCGATAGACTAAATCTTTCATCGGCTGAACCGTTCTTTTAATAATTAACAACTCTTGTCTTAAATCGAAAGTATCATCAATTAAAGATTTTGTTGAAATATCTACATTATGACGATCTTCAAAGTTAAATACTTTATCTTCAATATCATAAATAAATGGAAAATAATTATCCACTATTTCATCTAGAAGATTTAACAAAATATCTTTAGGTTCATTTATATGAATTGTATGATAGAACAATTTTCTTCTAATTGCATCAATCTCTTCAAATTGTACTTTATGATATGTAACAATAAAACCATCACCGATAAATATGTCCACTTCTTCTGATTCAAGTGTTTTTAAATCTAAAGCATGGAAGACGATAAATTGATAATCATCATACTGTTTAAATTTCGGCCGTTGTAGAACAAGCGTCGCATCTTCAATTGATAATGGATGAAAATCAAAATAATCAACTAATACTTCAGACTCTGCTTTAGTAGGTTCATTTAAATCCACCCAAACCCATTTCTTGTCTTCTGTTATATCATTCGGTGATGTTGTTTCTTTAAGTTCATCGTTTAAATTGACATAATAAGTTTTAATCATTGTTTTCACACCAAATTTCATTGTATTTTATACATATTATACAACTAAAAAAGCAGTGAGCAAATATACTCACTGCTAAACAATCATTTATGTAAAGACGACTGTTTTATTTCCATTTACAATCACTTTATGTTCACAATGCCACTGTACAGCTCTCGCTAGTACGTGAGATTCCACATGTCTACCAGTATGTTTCATATCTTGTGCTGAGTGTCTGTGATTAACTCTTACAACATCTTGTTCAATAATTGGACCTGCATCTAAGTCCTCAGTAACATAATGACTCGTTGCCCCAATTAATTTCACACCTCTTGTATAAGCCTGTTTATACGGATTTGCACCTATAAATGACGGCAAGAATGAATGGTGAATATTAATGATTTTCAGATGATGTCTTTCAACAAAGACTTCTGATAAAATTTGCATGTATTTCGCTAGTACGAGTAAATCTACATCATAGCTTTCACATATTCTCGTAATTTCATCTTCGCTTTCACGTTTCGTTTCTTTAGTCACTTTTACATGATGAAACGGTATCCCCAAATCTTCAACGAATTTACGGTTATTTTCATGATTGCTTATCACACAGCTTATCTCAATCGGAAATTCCTGACGATTTGCACGTAAAATAATTTCACTTAACGCATGATCTTCTTTAGAAACAAGAAGCGCAGTTTTCACTTTTTCTTCTGCATCAAATATTTGGAAGTTGATATTTTTCGTCGTTAATTCTTTTTCTAAAAGTGATTTCACTTCATCATTCTTATCAAATTCAATACGAAGATATAAATGATTTTCATTCTCTTGTACATCTGTATAATGATCTAAATGAAATATATTTGAATTCGTGTCTTTTATAATTGTTGATATTAGTGATGTAATCCCGATTTCATCTTTACAATCAGCTAATAAAATATAATGCTTGCTCATGCATCTCATCCCTTTATTAATATTGGAAATATTCTTACAATACTAACTATTATAAAATTTAATTTAAAAGAAAACAATAAATTGAGTAACCTATATTAAATGTAAACGTATTCATTATTTATCTGTACTTAAATACATAAATTGATCTAACTGCAATGCTTCCAATGTTTCACGAATCAATCTTTTACGGTCATAATAATTCATGCCTTGGTTCTCCAATTCCGTTACTTTACCTTCATATACATATGCTCCATTAAATAAAGTCTTATCTTTAGTCACTTTAATTGTAGACATCGCACCTTCTTTAGGAGATACAAACATGGAATCAAATATTTTATAAATAAAGTCTCCAAATTTTTGGTTATATTTAGTTTTTCCTAAGTTTGTAGAGACTGCTCCAGGATGTACAGCAGTCACATTCAATCCACAATGATGAAACTGCTCATACAACTCTTGCATGAAATATAAAGTTGCGAGCTTGGATCTACTGTAAGATTTTATTGGATTAAACCTTAATGGGTAATTAAAGTTATGATGACCAATATGAGCATATTTATACGCACCAGAAGAGACAATAATAATTTGTTTATCACGACTTCTCATAATTGACTCGAATAACATATGCGTTAATAAAAAGTGACCTAAATAATTTGTACCAAACATTAGTTCATAACCGTCTATCGTTTTTTGTCTCGTTATTGAAACAACACCTGCATTATTAATTAAACAATCAATATGTGGATAATGATCTAATACTTGTGTAGCGGCTTTCATGACGTTTGCTAAATCTGACAAGTCACACTTTATGACTTCTACCTGTATATTTTTATGCTCTTCTATTAATAGCGTCTTCAAATGCTCGCCTTTTTCTATATTTCTGCACAACAAGATAATAATGTCATAGTCATTTGCCAATTCTATAACTGTTGATCTACCTATACCTGATGTTGGACCAGTGATTGCTAGAATTCTATTCGACATTGTATATACTCCTTTTATTTATTCTATTTCTTTTACCCTGAAATATATATTCTAACTATGACAATTATTTTTTTACGTAATTTTGATGCACATAGATTAATTCTTTCGCCATTTCTTTAATGACTTCTGTGGAAATAAGTTGATCTTCTGCATGCATCAGTAAGAGATTTAGTGGTATTGCTTCTCCACTAGCTTCTGCTTGAATTAAATCTTTATGCACTTTATGACCATCAACTAAAAATTGATTACCTTCAACAATTAAATCTTCAGATTCTTTAAAGTTACCATCTTTAGCTTCTTTAATAGCTTGCATATAAGTACTCTTAGCCATACCTACATGCGTTATAATTTGAAAAGCTATTTGTTCATATTTCTCCATATTATCACCTTATTCCATTAAGCTTTCAGCATGTTTCAACACACTTTCTCCATCCATCATGCCATACTGTTGCATATCTATAACATCTACTGGAACTTTACCGTTCGCGACTTTTTCTACTTGTGCTTTTTGAAATCTCACTTGTGGCCCAAGTAAAATAACATTTACATCATCAATCTTAGTTTCTGCTTCGGATAAAGCTAAAGCCTCAATCTCATAGGCTTTTCCTTCTTTATCTGCTGTTTCTTGCATCTTCTTAACTAACATACTTGTCGACATACCTGCTGAACAAACTAATAGTATTTTTTTCATTTACACCATCTCCTGAATATTAAATTTAAAGAACGCCCACGGTTTTAAATAATTGAGTAATTGCAAATCATGAGGCGCGATTCTACCAATTACATTAACTTGTCCAGTGTTAATCATAGGCTTCAAAGCAATTTGTAATTCTCCTTTATATTGTCCGTATGCTTCATTATCAATCAATATATCTCCTCTTTTAATTGCAATCGTATGATGAACTGGAAATGATTCTGATTTATATTTCACTCTACTTTGAGTAGAACGAATCATATAATCACTAACATCACCTCTATAAAAATGCGCTTCTTCAGTTACTATTTTTCTTTCTAAATCTGTAATATCATCAAATAATTTTGCATCAAATGTGATTGGTTCATCTTTTAAATTGCTAACCATTTTTAATTCTTCTCTTGAAGGGTAACAATTACTAATAATCACATCGTCAATGAGACCTGTCACCCATAAATATTGAGCTTGTGTAGAAATCGGCAAGCCCCTATGTTCTTCTAATGTTGGTAAGCCTTCTGTAATTGGCCAAGGTCCGAATTCAGCGATCTCACTTGAAACAAATGCTGCAGTTCTGAGACCATACTTTTTAAATTTTTGGCTACCTTCTAGAAAGAATGATTCACTGATTCCTGCATATCGATGAGGATAAAAATTATGACACCCTACTAAGCATGCGCGATTAGGTTCAAAATCCATCACGTTATCTAAGTAGTGATTCATCACACTCATATTCAACTCAATCATAATGCCATAAGGATTGTACGTCATATCGCTTGTCTCTTTAGCCCCAACGCCTTCATCAAGTCTAATCCCATCAACACCTAACTCATTAAAAAAAGTTAAATCAGTAGGTTCAATATCTAGTACTTTAAATGTTCTTGGTGCTACATCAATAAATATTTCAAAGTTTAAATTTTTAGCATATTGTATCGTTTTTTCAATAGTAGGTAATAAAGTCGATTTATTCTCCTCTGTTAATTGCAATAAATTCGTAAAAACTCTAGAAAATCCATACTCATGCGCTATTTCAAGGTATTGTATATCTTCAGCTTCATTAGATTTTCCTGGATACAAAGATATTCCTAAGCGTCTCATCATTATCACTTCCATTCGTTATATAATAATTTTTTTATTATTTTGAATATTTTATCTATTTAGTTTATACTATAACAAAATCGAAACGCTTACAAACGAAGGGGGACTTTTTCGTGAATAACTTTGCTACTTGGATGGAAAGTAAACTGTCAGGTCCAATGACAAAGCTTTCCAATCAACGTCATTTACTTGCTATCCGTGACGGGGTCATTTCAGCACTCCCATTCATCATTTTCGGTTCATTCTTTTTAATATTTGCAACGCCTCCACTTCCAGAATCGTGGGCGATCACTCAGTGGGCAACAGCACATGCAGAACAAATTTTAATTCCTTATAGAATGACAATGTTCATCATGAGTTTATACATTGTCTTCGGCATAGGTTATAATCTCGCAAAGTCATATGATTTAGATCCATTGTCAGCAGCACAATTATCTACAGCAGCTTTCTTATTAACGATATCTCCGACAATGGATAAAGATTTAGGTTTCGTCTTACCTATGACTAACTTAGGCGGCCATGGTTTATTCGTCGCGATGTTCGTTGCTATTTTTTCTGTCGAAACATATAGATTGTGTAAAAATAAAAACATCACTATTAAGATGCCACCTCAAGTACCACCGTCCGTTAGTCGCTCGTTTGAATCTTTAATTCCTGTAGTCTTTGTACTCGGTGCAATGAGTATTATTACAGTTGCATTCCAACTCGATTTACATATGCTTGTAGATAAAATTGTAGGTCCACTCGTCTTTGCAGGTGACACATTACCAGGTGTATTAGTACCTGTATTCTTAACAACATTTTTTTGGTCATTTGGTATTCATGGTATGTCAATTGTTGGTACGATTGAACGTCCATTATGGGAAGTTTATTTAGCTAAAAATGCAGAAGCACATGCAGCTGGAGAACCTTTACCCCATATAGCACCTGAGACATTCTTCCAGTGGTTCGTGTGGATTGGAGGAGCCGGAGCAACATTAGGACTGGTCATCTGTATATTATTATTTGCAAAATCTCAGTTCTTGAAGAAATTCGGCAAAGCCGTAGCAATTCCATCTTTATTTAATATAAATGAACCGGTCATTTTCGGTTTACCAATCGTATTAAACCCAATTATGGTTATACCATTTATAATCATACCAATCGTATTAACAATCATTACCTATATCGCAACATGGCTTGGGCTCGTCAATGCAACAAGCGTAATGGCGCCATGGACACTACCAGCTCCAATCGGTGCATATTTAGCAACAGGAGGCGATTGGCGTGCCATTATTCTTGTCTTGTTTAATATAGCTGTGTCTGTCATTATTTATTTCCCATTCTTTAAAATGTATGACCGGAAAATGGTTTTAGAAGAGAGTGGAGAATCTAAAGAAGAAATTGAAAAAGACATGAAAGAAGGAAACTAAATAATACTTACGTTCATTTATAAAACCCCATCTGTTGGACTGAACTGCACCCTGTCAAGTAGACAACTAAATAATAAAAATGTATTTTTGGTCGAATTCATAGCTATGCTATAGATTCGGCCATTTTTAAT